>JAISWE010000154.1 GCA_031271175.1 Bacteroidales bacterium
GATAAGAGTTATTTGAAACAATGCAAAACGCAGCAAACAAATGCAATTCGCTCGTTTCCATGCAGTTGCCGATTTATTCTTCGCTTTTTCATAAAATTTTGAAAAAGAGGGGGAAGATATTCGTAAAAAAATTACTATCTTTGAAGTTTTAAATCTTTAAATAATTCAAAATGACAATGAAATATCAAATTTTCGAAAGACCCATTGCCGTGATGCTTGTTGCACTGATGATCTGCATTGCGTCATGCAAAAAAAGTAATGATGATGACGGTGGCATTTACACGCCTCCGGCCAACCTTACATCAACCGAGATATCCACATTGCTTGTCGAAGCCGTGCAAGCTTCGATGAACAAGAACGAGATCACCTATACCCAGACAGGTTTGGAAGCCGGTTATACAATGAAGGATATAGAGATAATCTCCATCAACCGGAAGGAACAGAAGTTTTTGTACACAACCTATTATGGTGAGACATTGACATTTTTCACATATATTGAAGGGACGAAGTGTTATGAGTATGAAATAAGAGAAAATGAAAAAACCGTCGAAGAGGGAGGTGAAAAAATATTAGAAGAAATGACGGAAGGACCACTACAAGAGCTACAAGTTGTAATGGCTTATGTGACCTCATGGAAAGTGGAAGGCAACGAACTTACAGGCGCTTTTGTCGATAACTCCATTACCGGTACGGTCAGCGTTACGCTTACGAGCGACAAACTGCTGAAAAGCGGTCATCTCGAAAGTGTTTTTCGAAAGAACGGACATGAACAGACGGACGTGTACGATGCTGTAGTAGAATACAAGGCGAATCCCGCATTTCCCGAAAATTTCAACAAGGCGGATTTTAAATAAATAAGCTCATGCGCGGCTTATTTATTCAATAGAACGTATCTCTACGGATGCGCTTTTCTGTTCAGTTCATGGGCGTTCAAGGAACCGGTCACATTGGAGATGAGTTCGGAAACCGTCAACCGACTGTTGGTTGACATGCAATCACAAAGATACAAATTTTTGAAAGCAAATCACAACTTGAGAACGATGTCACATTCCGTTGATTTCAAACGGTTGCCGGTGAAGGATGGAACGTCCCAGGGTGATCTGGTCGGCATATTCCAGTTCGTCGCCGACAGAAACTCCCCGTGCCAGTACGGACAGTTTTACGGCGCTGTCTTTCAGTTTTCGGGCAATGTAGAAATTGGTAGTATCTCCTTCCATGGTGGCGCTCAATGCGAGAATGACTTCCTCCGCGCGATTTTCCCCCATACGTTTTTCCAGTGCATCTATCGTCAAATCGGCCGGACCGATGCCTTCCATCGGTGATATTACGCCGCCCAGCACGTGGTATGTTCCGTGATATTGCAGGGTATTTTCGATGGCCATCACATCGCGGACAGACTCCACCACACAGATGAGGGTGTGATCGCGGCGCGGATCGGAACAGATGTCGCACACTTCGGTATCGGACAGGTTCATGCAATGCTTGCAATAAACCACTTCACTGCGCATCCGGATGACGGCTTCCCCGAACTGCCTTACCGCGTCCATATCCTGTTTCAGCAGGTACAAGGCCATGCGCAGAGCCGTTTTCTTCCCGATACCCGGCAGTCGCGAAAACTCGTTGACCACGTTTTCAAGCAGCCCGGACGAATACAATGGTTGATTCATGCCGCAAAGGTAATGCTTTTTTGCATACAAAAATTTTTGAAGATTTTTCAAGGCGTCTTGAAAAAAATGAATTTCGGTACAATATTTGTACGATAAAAAAACGAGATATCATCACGCTTTTATTAAACATAAATTTGGATCAAGTTGAAAAAAAATTTCATTATTTGTCTGGCGGTGACACTGCTTGCCGCATGTGAAGGTCCGATGGGGCCGGCAGGAAGGGACGGGATGGACGGGCTGGACGGGCTGACTTCGGAATGGTATAACATTCTGTTGGATGTAACGGAATGGCAATTGAGCGGCGAAAAAAATCAAATAGGGTCTTATTACTATTGTCTGTTTACCGATATAGGCGCATTGGACGAGGCGATGTATCAGGAAGGGCTTGTTCTTTGTTACTATGAATATACGGACAAATATGGCGATCTTGTGATGACGCCGCTACCCCATACCGTGTACGATATAGCTGTGAATGAGGGTGTGGATCACCCCTATGCCATCCATTTTTCCTACGACGTAACGCCCGGCTCCATTCTTCTGAAGCTGACATACAGCGATTTTCTGACGGAATGGACGCCGCCGCACCCTTGCCGCTTCAAACTTGTATTGGTATATTAAGTATCATTTCATCAACATTACAAAAGCGCCGTCGTTTGCCGTACAGTGATAACGGAGGCCTGCCTGTTGGCATTCTTTCGCCCAGCGTTCCGTGTTTTTCGGCGAATTGGAAGCATCCGCCACTACGGTCTCCGGAGAGCAACAGCGTATCAGTTCGGTGATTTCCGTACGGGCGTTTTGCGTTAGCAGTGCGATATCGACATCAACGTGGCGAATCATTCCGTTGGGTGGGTGTGCACGATCGAAAATGAGCATATTTTTCCCTGCAAAGCGGATAAGATTGTCGAATGTCTGAATCTCGGGCATGTTGGACGGAAGGAAAAACGCGCTATCCGGCGAATACGGGGTAACGCTGTTCAGTTGCATCGCCATGCGGGCGGTTGCCGTAAACTGGTCAGGTTGAAACGATGCATTCTGGCTTCGGCACCAGGTCATGTCCTGTCGTCCGTTAATCAGCTGCACGAGCGTGTTGCCCGGCGAATGATACACGATCAGTTGCCGGCGCGACAAATTGCGATAGTCGTGCAGGATGGAACCGACTGCCCACGCCAGACAAAAAACAAGCGCGACCAAAAGAAATTTTTTGCGGCGAGCCGTTATCCAGACCAGTGCGCAAATCATTAAACCGTAAACAAGGAAACACTCCCAAGCCTGAAAATACACCGGATAGATGACGCTTCCGGGAAGTTTTTCAATGAAGAAAACAGACGAATTGAGAGAATAGATGAGTTTTTCGTACAGATGCCCCCACAGTTCCGCCAGCACAGGTGTCGACGACAATACAAGAAGGATCACAGCCCCGTAGATGATCAGCGAAGACAGCGGAATGGCGACAAAATTGGTCGGCAGGAAATAGCCCGGAAATTGATGAAAATAGTAGAGCGAGATGGGCGCTGTGCCGAATTGAGCCGCCAGCGAGGTGCAGGTAAGCCCCCATAGCTTGTCGGTCAGGCGATACTTGCAATTCAGCAGTCGGTAAAGCTTGGGATAAAGATATACGATGGAAAGCACAGCCATGTAGGAAAGCTGAAAACTCACATCATACAAGCCGGAAGGATTGAGCAGCAACAGTAAAAACGCCGAAGCCGCTATGCTGTTGTAGATATACGTCTTGCGGCGAAAGCCTTTCCCAACTACAATGATGGAAAACATCACGGTAGCGCGTGATACGGAAGGCGACATACCCGTGATAACGGCATACATCCACAACAGTCCCAGCATAATAAGCACCCATGCCGCTTTGCAGCGTCGCAGGAAGGAGAGCCGCCCCAGCAGGAAAGCGATGATAAAGTAAAAAACGCCGACGTGCAGTCCCGATACGGACAATACGTGCATGGCGCCGGAAGCGGAATAGGCGGACAACAGTTCATCATTCATGTAAGCCCTGTAGCCGAGCGTAAGCGCAAAAGCTACTGCCAGTTCATTGCCTTCGAGGCCTGCCTGCCGGTAATTGTCCAGCAAAACGGTGCGAAGACGGTTGAAGATGTTTTGCAAAGGCCCCTGCGCATAATGCCGTAACAGTTTCCATTTGCCGCTTTCCGCAAAAGCGCTCCTGCTGATATGTTTCCTTTGCAGATAGGCAGCATAATCAAATTCATAGGGGTTGCCGACGTTGCGCACCGGTTGCAGTACAGTTTCAACGAGCAGTAAATCGCCTTGCTGGAGCCTCAGCGAAAGACTGTCTTTTCTCAGATACAACATCAAATCTTCGCTCTTATTCACCTGTGTGCTGTCTGTCAGCGTAGCGGTGAGCTGAACGATAGCCCTTACACTGTTCTTCCGTTCCTCAGGAGGCTCCTTCACGACAACCGCAAACAGCCCCTGTTCGGTCAAACGGTTGGGCGCATGCTCGTGCAACGCTACCGTTACCATGCCCGCCGTCATCAAAATCAAATCGAAGAACAGGCCGAACAACCATTCCCGGCGGCGCCCCCACCGGCTCATCCGCCATTGGATCATACAAAGAACAGGAAACAGCGCAACAAACAGCCATACAAGCACACCAAACGGTACGGAAACATAGGAAGCCAGCATTATTCCTGCTACCAAAGGCAACAAAAAACGAACAAAAGGCGCTTGATGAAAAAAAATAAGCATAGCATGACTCGTTGAACCCATCAGCAAAAATATGAAAAAACCGTCAAAAGCAAAAAAATATTTTAAAAATCGGATGACATGACTTTACATTATACCCGAATAAGTCCGAAAAATTTTCATATTTGAACAATACTTTAAGCGAAGAAACGTTAATTTTCAGAGTAGATAACACAAAAGAGAGTATAGGTATAAAAGCGCATTGGCATATTATCTTGATAGCAGGTTGCGGCATATTTTGCTGTAAAACAGTGGCTTTTTCCCAACCTGGAGATTCGAAAGGTGCGACAAAGATTGTTCCGTTGGAATATCGTTTTCCCCAGCCGGCATCAAATCCGTATGCCCTTCAGTCGCCGGGTGGAGGGCTGTTTCTGTTGCCTCCCCAGAATGTAAAGACCGAAATCGTGTACGATGAAAAACAGAAGCAATATGTTTTCAAGCGAAAAGTAGGCGATTTCAGCACATCTTTGCCGTTTCCCATGGAAAAGGAGGATTTTCTGCGGTATAAAATGAAAGAACAGAAAAAACGCAATTGGGAAGAACATTCGAAGCAGTCGTTGAAAAGCGACAACAAGGGCAACCTGAGTTTCATGCCGCAGTTCACCTTCGGAGGGGAAGCTTTTGACCGCATTTTCGGCACCAATACCATCAATATTGTGCCGCAAGGTTCTGCAGAACTGATATTTGGGCTGAATACCACCCGTACCGACAATCCGAACCTGAGCGAAAGCGCCCGGAAAAACACCACTTTCGATTTCGATACCCGTCTGCAAGTAAGCGTTACAGGAAGTATCGGCGACAAGATGAAACTCGGTATCAATTACAACACCGAAGCCTCGTTCGATTTCGAAAACGAAACAAAACTTGCCTATGAAGGCAAAGAAGACGAGATCATCCAGAAAATAGAAGCCGGGAACGTATCGTTGCCGCTGCCCGGATCACTCATCACAGGAAGCCAAAGTCTGTTCGGTTTGAAAACAGACCTGAAATTCGGCAACCTGACCATGACCACCGTCGTATCGCAACAAAAAGGGCAGACGACTACCATGGAAATTCGTGGAGGAGCGCAGGTGAACGATTTCGAAATCGCAGCAGACGAATACGAAGCCAACAGACACTTTTTCCTGTCGCAATATTTCCGCGACCATTATGAAAACGCGCTGGCCACCTTGCCCACCGTTACCTCCGGCATCAACATCACGCGCGTGGAAGTATGGATAACCAACCGGGTCAATGCTACGGAAAACGCCCGCAACCTGATTGCCTTCATGGATTTGGGAGAATCGAAATATATTTACAACAAAAACATCGGAGCAACAAGTTCCGAACAAATACCCGACAACGATTCCATCGGCACTTACAATCCCTTGTACCGGACGGTAAAAGACATGGTGCGCAATTTCAACACCAACATCAACAGCGACCTCGAAAGCAGCATTTTCCAGCTGAAATCGGGCATCGACTTTGAAAAATTGCAAAACGCACGCATGTTGACTTCACGCGATTACACATTTCATCCCACTTTGGGTTATATCTCCCTCCGAACCGCCCTGAATGCCGACGAAGTACTGGGCGTGGCCTATGAGTTTACCTATCACGGCAAAATTTACCGGGTAGGAGAACTTTCCCGTACAGGTATTGCAGGGGAGAAAGGGTTGATCGTAAAACTGCTGAAAGGCACCAACCTGATTCCGAAATATCCTACCTGGCGGCTGATGATGAAAAACATTTACCCTATCACTGCCGCTTACAACCTGCAAAAGGAAGAATTTCAGATGAACGTGCTTTACGCAGATGACCGTACCGGCAATAATATCAACTACATACCGGAAGATGCGGTAAGCAGGGATATCCTGCTGCGCGTGATGGGATTAGACAAACTCAATGCACAATCGGATGCCTTTCCCGACGGGGTATTCGACTTTGTAGAAGGAATAACCGTAAATAAAGAAGAAGGAAAAATCATCTTTCCGGTATTGGAACCTTTCGGCGCTACGCTGAAAAATCATCTTACGGCACGAGGACTTCCGGCATCGAAAATAGACAAATATGTCTTTCAGCAACTGTATGATTCCACATTGACCAAAGCGCGGGAGATTGCCGAACTTAATAAATTCAAACTGTCGGGACGCTACCGTTCGGAAGGAGGCACGGAAATAACGCTTAATGCGATGAACATACCGGAAGGATCGGTAGTGGTGACGGCTGCGGGCGCGCGGCTGGTCGAAAACGTCGATTACACGGTCGATTACAACATGGGACGGGTGAAAATCCTGAACACGGGACTGCTGGAATCGGGCACTCCCATCAAAGTAAGCACAGAAAGCAACGCACTCTTTGCCATGCAGCAGAAAACCATGCTGGGTACACACCTCAACTACAAGTTTTCCAACGATTTCAACATCGGCGCCACCGTACTCAGGCTTACAGAACGCCCGCTAACACAAAAAGTAAACATCGGGGACGAACCGCTGGCAAATACCATGCTTGGGTTGAACACCAGCTACCACACCGAACTGCCGTTCCTCACCTCGTGGGTGGACAAATTGCCGCTGATAGAGACAAAAGCGCCGTCGAGCCTCGACTTTACGGGAGAAATAGCTCAATTGCTACCCGGAAAATCAAAAGGCATCATGAATCGCGGAGCAGCCTATATCGACGATTTTGAAGGAAGCGAAATATCCTACGATCTGCGTGCATTTGCCGCATGGCACCTGGCAAGCGTTCCGCAAGGCAACGGCATCTTCTCCGAATCCGGCGGAAACGGCATCAATACGGGTAAAAACCGCGCACGGCTGGCATGGTACACCATCGACCCGCTGTTTGTGGCGGAAGGCTACATGAATTCGCAAACCACCCCCGACTATATACGCCGTAACCCCGGCAAATACACATCAAGCAACTTCGTAAGAGCCGTTTATGAAGAAGACATTTTCAAAAATCGCGAACACATCACCGGACAACCCACCAACATTGCGGTACTCAACGTAGCCTACTATCCGCTGGAACGAGGCCCGTACAACTACGATGCACAGAACGTCAATCGCGACGGAAGCCTGAAAAACCCGCGAAACCGCTGGGGAGGAATGATGCGCTCCGTACAGCCCAGCGATTTCGAAGCCAATAACATCCAGTTTATCGAATTTTGGATGATGGACCCCTTTGCAGAAGACCCGCAACACCGCTTGAGCGGCGCCGACCTCTATTTTAACCTTGGAAACGTAAGCGAAGACATCCTGAAGGACGCCCGCAAATCGTCCGAACAGGGATTGCCCGTCAACGGCGATTTAAGCATGGTGGACTCCACCGAATGGGGCTACGTAAGCAAGGTACAACCCATCGTTCATTCTTTCGACAACGAAAACCGCACATGGCAGGATGTAGGCCTCGACGGAATGAATGATGTCCGCGAACGACGGTTTTTCAGGCCTTTCCTCGAAGACGCCCAGACGATGCTCGATGTCGCACCGATGGAAATACTGAACGACGACCCTTCTACCGACGATTTCATCTATTCGCGCGACGCACGTTGGGACGCCCTGCAAGCCGATATCCTGACACGCTACAAATATTACAACGGACAGGAAGGCAACTCCTCCAACAATGATTTCTCCAACTCCAGCCTGCCCAACGAAGAAGATATCAACCAAGACAATACCATGAGCGAAACAGAAAGCTACTTCCAGTATCGCATCAGCATACGACCTGAAGATTTGGAAGTCGGCAAAAACTTCATCGTGGACAAAGTCACCAACGATTCGATAGACGTAAGCGGAAAACGGACGCCCTCGGCAACATGGTACCAGTTCCGTGTGCCTGTCAGCGAATACGAACGCGCAATAGGCGGTATCCAGGAATTTAAAACCATCCGGTTCATGCGCATGTTCCTCACCAACTGTGCCGATTCCATCATCCTCCGTTTTGCACGCCTGGAACTGATCCGTGGGGAATGGCGGCAGTACAACCAGTCGTTCCAGCCCGCCACGCCGGGAACAGCTACGCCCGAATCGCCGCAAGCCTCGTTTGAAGTGGCTTCAGTTAATATCGAGGAAAATGCGGGACGAATCCCCATTCCCTACATGGTTCCGCCGGGATTCGACCGTGCCGTTGACCAGACTACCCGCGAAATGCAACAACTGAACGAACAGTCGATGGTCTTGCGTGTGAAAGACCTCGCCAACGGCGATGCCAGAGCCGTCTATCGCAACGTATCCTACGACATGCGACGCTACAAAAGCCTGGAAATGGAAGTACATGCCGAAGCCATCCAAAACCTGCCGCTGGCAGATGGAGAAATGAGCATTTTCGTAAGAATAGGCACCGACTATCGCAACAACTTCTATGAATATGAAATTCCGCTAAAACTCACGCCGCTGAATCTGACAAAATATACCGACCTCGACGTGTGGCCGGAAGAAAACCACATAGGCATCGACCTGACACGACTGCCCGACATCAAGCAAATGCGCAACGACGAAATGAGACGCCGGGGATCGCCGGTTTCCATGAATACCGTGTTCCCGGTGGACGACGGCAACGGCAAACGCTACTATGTATGCGGAAACCCCAACCTGGCCAACATCAAAGTGGTGATGATCGGGCTTCGGTATCCGCAACATGCCGATCGGCGCGGAGAAACACGCTCAATAGAAGTATGGGCCAATGAGTTTCGGCTGGACAACGTTGACCGAAAAGGAGGATGGGCCGCTAACGCGCGACTGGCCATCCGGTTTGCCGATCTGGCCACCTTTGCCATTTCCGGCGAAACCATACAGCCCGGCTTCGGAAGCATCAATTCGAAAATCAACGAGCGATCCACCGAAGAACGCAACCAGTACGACCTCTCCGCCAACATCGAACTGGGCAAACTGCTGCCCGAAACAGATAAAATGAACGTACAGATACCGCTCTATATCGGCTATGCGGAAAGCTTTACCACTCCGGAATACGATCCCACCAATCCCGATGTAAAAATGAAAGATGCACTGGCGTCACTGTCACGGGAAGGAAAAGATTCGCTCAAAACATTGGCGCAGGATTACATGCAGCGCAAAAGCATCAACCTGACCAATGTGAGAGTCAACATGCAAAAGGAAAAACCCCGTTTCTGGGATATATCCAACTGGACGGTCAATTATGCCTACTACGAAACCTTCCGGCGCAACGTCACTATCGAAAAAGGACTGGAAAAAAGCTATAACGGAGGCATTATTTACGATTATTCGCCCCATCCGTTGAATATTCAGCCCCTGAAAAACGTGAAATTCCTCAATAACCCCATTTTCCGTATCATCAAAGACTTCAATTTCAACCTTAAACCCAACAGGGTGTCGCTGGGAACCGGTATGCAACGCACCTATACGGAAGAAAAAATGCGCAACATCGAAAACCCGAATCTGCTGATGGACGCCACAGTAGATAAAAACTGGAAATGGGATCGCAATCTGGGCATCCAGTGGGATTTGAGCCGATCGCTCAAATTGGATTTCACCGCCGCCAACATGGCGCGCATCGACGAACCCATAGGAGTAGTGGACAGACACATGAAAGACGAATATGAACTCTGGAAAGACAGCGTATGGCACAATATCCGGAGAGGAGGACGCATCACCGACTATAACCACCGCATCACCGCAAGCTACACCCTTCCCATCAACAAATTGCCGATGCTCGATTGGACTTCGGCTACAGCCAGCTATACGGGAGAATACATGTGGGGAGTGGCGCCCATTTACGCCGACACTTCCTTCAATCCCGGCAATACCATCAATAATAGCAATCTCATCACCCTGACAGGGCAACTGACTTTTACTACCCTGTATAACAAAGTACCGTACTTCAAGAAAATACTGCAACCGCAACGGAGCCGGCAACAGGGTCCGCAAGCTTCGCAGGGGCAACCGAAGAAACCGGACGAACAGGCCGTCAAAACCGTTACCTATGAACGGAAAGGAATGAACTGGAGAAAGGGAGAATCGCGAAATATCCGGCACGGCCTGAGAACAAAAGAGGTGAAGATAGAGATAAAAGACGATGCCGGAAAAATAATCAAAGCAGACATGGAAGTGATGGACGACAACCGGATCACCGTGTTTCCCGAAACCGACGCCCGCAACACCACAATAACGGTAACCGGGTCTATCCCCAAAAAAACGCTCCCTGCCGGACTGATAGCGCAAAGTTTTGTCAAGATGCTGCTGGGCGTTAAGAATTTCGGCGTCACATACACCCAAAACGGCAATACCGTTCTTCCGGGCTATGGAATGAAAAGCAACATGTTCGGCATGAACGGAGGCGCACCCGGACTGCCGTTCCTGATCGGATGGCAGGACTGGAATTTTCCCGAAAAGGCCGCCCGCAACAACTGGCTGGTGCACGAAGATCAGCTTTTCACCGCCATCACCATGAACAGTACCAAAAGTGTCAGGGCGCACGCCGTATTCGAACCTTTTCAGGGTATCCGGGTGATGTTGAGCGCACTGCACAGCTATTCGGAAAATAAATCCATGTATTACACCTGGGATCCCGCCACCAATTCTTTCCCCGACGAACTGCGCTCGCCGCTTACCACCGGCAATTACAGCGTCAGCATTATCGCGCTGGGAACATCATTCGAAAAATCAGACAAATCCAACAATTATTCATCCAATGTTTTCAACAAATTCAAGGCCAACCGTACCATCATCGCCAGCCGCCGTGCAAACGAAAGAAAAGAAACGGATGCAAGCTATACAGGCTCATCCAGTGGCGACGGCGGGTACGACGGATACAACCTCGACGGCCAACAGGTGATGATACCGGCATTCTACGCCACTTATACCGGACGCGATCCCGAACAGGTGTCGATGGACGATTTTCCGTCGTTGTGGACAATGTTGCCCAACTGGGACGTGAATTTCGACGGATTGGGCAACATCCCGTTCTTCAAACAGTATTTCCGATCAATCAACCTGAGACACAGCTATAAAGCAATTTATACCATCGGAAACTACACTTCCAACCTCGATTTCGATCTTGCGGCAGCCGTGTCCCGCGTGCGTGACCTGCAAAATAACTTTATCCCGCGCAATGACATTGCCTCCGTGAACATCAAAGAAGACTTCAGTCCGCTGGGAGGCATTGACCTGACATTTCTCAATAGCCTCACCACCCGTTTTGAAATACGCCGGTCAAGAAGTATATCGATGGGAATGAGCAATTTGCAGCTTTCCGAAAACAAAACTGCCGACTATATCGTGGGGTTGGGATATGTATTTAACGATGTGTCCTTCAGCATAAAAACGCTTGGAGGAGAACAGAAACGGCTTCAAAGCGACTTGAAAATAAATGCCGATTTTTCCATTCGCGACAGCAAAACGCTTATCCGTCGCATAGGAGAAGCAGACAACATCCAGTTGTTGGATGAAACACAACTGCCGGTACAAGTATCTGCCGGACAAAACGTGATGAGTATCAAAGTGATGGCGGATTATCAAATCAGTTCCAATTTTACCCTGTCCCTTTTCATAGACCGGATTGTCAATACGCCTTTTGTATCCACCTCCTATAAAAACTACAATACCAACTTCGGCTTCAGCCTGCGTTTCTCATTGATACAGTGAGACAAAACACAAAAATATAATTTTTCAAATCCGGACTAAAGTTTGGCACGGTATTTGTATTATACTTTATAGTTCTTTATTTTTAATCTTAGTTTTAAATATCATGA
The DNA here is from genome assembly GCA_031271175.1 of Bacteroidales bacterium. Taxonomy (GTDB): domain Bacteria; phylum Bacteroidota; class Bacteroidia; order Bacteroidales; family UBA4181; genus JAIRLS01. The sequence continues at coordinate 12,088 of JAISWE010000154.1, forward strand.
AAAGAAAAGTGAAAGTTCACAACTTTTCAACGATAGGTAGTAGGAATGGGTCTTTAATAAGAAGTTCCTACTTTGTACGCAAGTACAGAACCACGTTGTAAAAGAAATGTCGTTGAAGCGACAATGTTTTATAACGAAGTCTGTTAATATAAGATATAACATGCTCATGAAGGTTATGAGCATTTTGCACAAGCTTTTAAGGTTAGTTTAATTGATAATTGTTTGGTTTGTTAGGGAAGAGTCGCGCATTGATGCCGGCTCTTTCTTTTTTTATATCCTTTACTATAGAATGAAAAACCGCAGTGAAAATTTTTAACTGTTTTTGCAGCATATTCCAAATTTTCCTTAACTTTGTATTGAAAATATAGATGGATATGATGGTTGAGAAAAGCAGGTGGTTGTCGGGAATCGGCGCAATGGTTTTGGTATTTTGCTGG
>JAISWE010000003.1 GCA_031271175.1 Bacteroidales bacterium
TGAACGAAGGCAATTCCTGGTTTGTTTTCGACGGTTATATGGAATTTCTGGCAAAAAAGGAAATCGACGGCTGGGCAAGGGAAAGCGGTTTACCCATTGTTACTGACGTGGGTTTTTCGCCAATCTATAACTGCACGGATTACGACAGCCTGCAAGTGCAACTCATGTTCACCCCGCAGGACTGGATAGATTACGCCCGCAGGAAAAACGGGTATGTTTTCCGCCAGGTGAACGACAAACAGGCTGACGATTTACCGTACAGCGGTTATTTTGCCAATCCGGGCAATGCCCGGCAGATAAACGAGGAAGACAAACCCTTCATATTGCAAACGGGCGACTTGCTGGGCGGCGCAATTTCAAGCATGTACCTTTTCCACAAGAAAGGCGTCGCTTTCGACAAAGAGCAACTTTGGAACGCCATCATGGAGCGGCGTTCGGTAGCCGTTGCCGAAGGCGGATGCATCATGGGCGCTGCTGCCTGTCGCCAGGCGATGCAATTGCTGTTTTTAGACCGGGATTACCTTGAAGAATATTTCGGCGACCGCATCAATATGGAAACGGATACGCAGGGAAACCGCATACTGCTGACCGTGTCGAATTTTTATGACCGTCCCGTCGAGGGTCGTTTGAAAATAACCGTTCCCGGACAACTGGCTTTTCCGGGAGAAAGGGATGTGCAAATACGGTTGGCGGCCGGTTCTTCAAAAGTCCTGACCTTAGACATCCAGCCCAAAGCCGAAGCCATGAACAGGCGGAATGTGGTCGCTTTCACGTTCGACAGGGAAGGTTTTTCGAGTAAATCAACCGTGGCACAACTGGAACTCCCGCCGGCCATCTCGGTTCATGAACTGCTGTACGGAACGTCTTCGGGCATAAAATTCCCGGTAAGCATCCATAATTTCACAGACAGGGATTCTTTCCCCGTGAAGATCAGCGTAGCGGAAACAGGCGTTCCCTCAAAGTCGGTCTACGAAGCCGAACAGGACATCCGGGTTGCCGCAGGCGAATATTGCGATACGGAATTTGACATCCGCCTGCCCGCAGGAAAATATGACGTAACGGTTTCCGCCCTGGGACTTACGGCAAAAAGTCAGTTGGGCGTCGAAACCGCATCGGGCAAAGCCACCGTCATGGAAACAGACCTGAACGGCGACGGCATACCGGAATATGTGATGGAAAACGGACATGTCAAAGCCACGTTGCTGACTGCCGGCGCACGGGTGATCGAATACATCGTCAAGGGGAAAAACGACAATGTACTGTTCAAACTCTGGCCGGAGAAACCCACAGACGATCGCCGCCCTTACCGCGACCGCGGTTTTTATCCTTACGGAGGGTTCGAGGACTTCCTCGGACAGCCGAGTCTCGAAACGCATAAAGTGTATGATGCAACCGTCGTCAAACAGGAAGGCGAATACGTGCAGGTGAAAATGACGGCCGACTATTTCGGCAACACCATCGAAAAAGTGTATTCGCTCTACGGTGATTCGCCCTTGCTTGAAGTACGTTATGCCATAAGGATGATAAATCCCGAACTCAACGTAATCGGTCCGCAACCCATTTATGAAATGGGCAAATCCCACGGGCCGGAAGATCTGTTTGTCGTTCCCGAAGAAGGCGGTTTGCAGGAATATCGCATGAGGAAAGACCGTTATTTCGGGAAGAAACTGGATCTGGCCGAAGGATGGAACGCCGCTTACGATACGGACGAAGACATTGCTTTCATCAATGCTTACCCTGTTATGCGGCCTCTCTTCCTGCATTTATGGATGAACCACCCGTCCAACGGGGACGCCAACTACTTCTATGCCGAGTTTCAACCCTGGACGCCCCTGTTCATGAGAACCACCACCTATTTCTCCTGTTATATGTGGGCTGACGCCGGAAGCTGGCAAAAGGCGCTGGACGCACTCAGGGAAAGAAACCTGATAACAAAAAAAGAAAACTGAATTAAATTGATACAAGTATGAACAAGTTAAAATTATTATTGTTGCTTTGTTTTTTGGGATTCACTATGCCGTCGCAGGCTAAAGACAATCCCACAGGTGGGCTTAAAATAAGCGGTATAACGCTGGGTTATCCGCATCCTGCTATACCGTTTTACCATTTCAAAGCCGATTTGGAATTGCCCGAAGCCTCCATGATTGAAGTGGAAGCCGTTGTGGACGGAAAAACGTTGAGATTCGTCAACCTGTACAGGGGCGACGTCCGCGAGGAAGCGGACAAGCCGTCGTACATCCACCGCCCGCCGTCGGGATACGCTCTTTCGCAGGACAACACCCTTTACAAAAACCCCTTCATTACCGCATGGGTAAAATGGGAACCGGGTAAAACCTACAAAATTGAGATAAAAGTAAGGTTGAAAAAATCGGTAAAACCGTCGCCCGGCGATAAAATCATTTCGGCCGTGGCCGATGTGAAAGCGCCGGAAGGCGTTGCCGTGTTCGACCCCGCATGGAAAACATACAAATCCGTCGTGCTGAGCGAAACGGCAGGCATCGGACGCAAAAACGAAACGGTAGAGGTACTGCTACCGTTCTATCCGGACGAGACCACAGACCTGAAACGTGAAATTCGCGTAATGGCTGTAGATCCTTCCGATCATAGCCTGAGCGAAGTCCCCAGCCAGGTCTTTGAAATCCGGCGATATACCGAAAAAGACAGCCTGAACCCCCTCGAAGAAGGACAGCCGAAACGGCAGATTCCCCTCTGGATGCCTACCGTCACCTGCAAAGTCGCTTTCCTCGCCGACGTCCCAGCCAAATCAAGCAAGGTCTTTTTGATTTATTACAACAATCCCAAGGCGCTTACGAAATCCCACCTGACCGATTTGCGTGTACAGGGCGAACTCCCCGGCCTGTCGATAGACAACGACCATCTCAACATCGTCCTGCACCCCAATTCGGGACATATCGACGAGATAACGTTAAAGGCAAATCCCGCCAACCCGCTGTTTCATCGCATGGAAACTAACGGCGCGATACACTGGAATCCGGGCATCTACGTGCCTCCGCGCGCCTGGACGCATACGGCCGACTGGAAACTCGAACAAAACAAACATTCCGTGTCCGGCCCGGTGCTGGTTACCGGGGAGTTCTGGGGACATTTACGCAACATGCCCGAAGTGGACGCTTCCGTCCGTTATGAGTTTTTCCCCGGCGTTCCCTACTTTTTCAGCACTACCGACATGCGCATTAACGAGACGGTGCAGACACTCGCCCTGCGTAACGCCGAAATCGTGATCAAGCGTGAACTTATCACTCATGCCGCCTGGTATGACGTTATCCGGGATAAGGTGATGACGTACGACGTGCTGCACATGGCCGACCTGACCGACCTGAAAATGGAAGCGGATCTGCCCTGGATCACATTCTACAACGAAGAAACCGGAATCGGTTTTGCAGGAATAAACCTCGAATATGCCAATGCCTCGCTCGAATCAAGGAAAAGCCTCCTGAATCCCTATTTCTACATCACCGGCGGTCCCTGGATATACTGGACGCGCGCATTGTCGCTGAGTTTCCTGGCATCCAACATGCAACAGGTAATCCCCGCCCCGAAAGGAAGTTTCTTCCACGAAAAATGGGCCTACCTCGTCTATCAAACCGACCGTGAAACACCCTACAAACCCGTAATCGAATGGGCCAAACGCCTGACAAACCCGTTGAGGATACATCTGGAAGAAGAAGTGGACGAAAGAGTGTCCCGAACCCTCGTCGAAGTTTACATGGATGAAGGAAAAAGCGGATGGGAAGAACGAGAAACCGGAAATCATTAAC
>JAISWE010000011.1 GCA_031271175.1 Bacteroidales bacterium
CTGGACAACGCCGGTCAATGCTACTTCAAGGTGGCAATGGGCGTGGCAAATCCTTCCGATATCATGGATTATTACAAATCCGGAAGCGTCATGCCGATGGGACGGCTGAGCTATTTGTACGAATTATCTCAATAACTTTGATGCGGATATTTAAACGACTTTCGGATGAGAAAGACCATCGTTCGGCTGTTGGAGGTTGCTCCGTTCCTGCCGGAGAAATAGGCGACGGGATGCGTGCCCCGTAGGGACATATCCGGATACGCTGCCTGAAAGACAGTATTTTGACGTGTGTCGGCTTATTTTTTCAGGCCTGTCTTTCAGGCAGCTATCCACTATTCATGATACACTATTGTATATCATTCAAAAAAAAATCCCATCTTTGCAGTTCCAAAACCTTACACCATGATATATTTTTTTCGCAACAAATTCAAAGAAATCATTGCGGTACAATCGGAGGATCACTTGTCGCATCAGGAGATGGCCGGGATGAAATGGCTGCTGGGCGACGCCGTTTTTCTGGAAACGGCTGCCATTGAAGGTTGGTTCGTCGGTCCCCGGCGGGAGATGGTTACGCCATGGAGTACCAATGCGGTGGACATTACCCGAAACATGAACCTGCACGGTATCATCCGCATGGAACGTTTTTTCCCCTCCATACCGCCGAAGAAAAATGCGCAGCCCGTTTACGACCCGATGTTGCAGGCGCTCTATCGGGACCTCGACGGCAACGTGTTTCGCATCGACCGGCAGCGGGAGCCTGTCCGCCATATCGACGACATTGCCGCCTGTAACCTGCAGGAAGGACTGGCGCTTAATACCGACGAAATCGCCTATCTGGAACGCCTGCAACGCAAAATAGGCCGACGGCTCACCGACAGTGAAATTTTCGGATTCTCGCAGGTCAATTCCGAACACTGCCGCCATAAAATTTTCAACGGGCGCTTTGTCATCGACGGACAGGAAAAGCCGTCCACGCTGTTCGAACTGATCAAACGCACGTCGGAAATCCATCCCAACAGGATCGTTTCCGCATACAAAGACAATTGCGCCTTTATCGAAGGGCCGGAGGTACAACGCTTCGTTCCGGAGAGAGGCGATCGACCGTCCTATTTCACGGTACGCACCGAACAGACGGTTATTTCGTTGAAAGCCGAAACCCACAACTTCCCCACCACGGTGGAACCGTTCAACGGAGCGGCTACCGGCAGCGGCGGCGAGATACGCGACCGCATGGCAGGCGGAAAAGGTTCCGTCCCTATGGCAGGCACTGCCGTATATATGACTTCCTACCCCCGCATGGACGAAAAGACGGGACGGGTATGGGAAAACATCCATCTGCCGCGCCCGTGGCTATACCACAGTCCGATGGATATTCTCATCAAAGCGTCCGACGGCGCCAGCGACTTCGGGAACAAATTCGGCCAGCCGCTTGTCTGCGGAAGTTTATTGACCTTCGAACACACCGAAGGCGCCAAAAAATACGGATTCGACAAAGTGATCATGCTGGCCGGCGGCGTCGGTTACGCCCGAAAATCCGACAGTGCAAAGGGAACGCCTGCCCCCGGCGATAAAGTGATATTGCTCGGTGGCGACAACTACCGCATCGGCATGGGCGGAGGCGCCGTATCATCGGTAGCCACCGGCGAATACGGCAACGCCATTGAAATGAATGCCGTGCAGCGTTCCAATCCGGAAATGCAGAAAAGAGTGGCCAATGCCATTCGCGCCTTGACGGAAAAAGCAACGAATCCGATCGTGTCCATCCACGACCACGGCGCCGGAGGACACCTCAACTGCCTGTCGGAACTGCTGGAAGCCACCGGCGGAGTCATTGACCTGACCCTCTTGCCTGTAGGAGACCCCACCCTTTCCGACAAGGAAATCATAGGCAACGAATCGCAGGAACGTATGGGGCTGATACTGAAACAGGAAGACATAGACGACTTGCGCCGCATTGCCGAACGGGAACGCGCTCCGATGTACGTCATCGGAGAAGCTACCGGCGACCAGCGCTTCACGATGGTCGATTCCCGCACCGGCGAAAAACCCGTCGATTGGATGATGGACGACATGTTCGGCAACACGCCCGAAACCGTGATCACCGACCGGAGCATCAAAAGACTTTTTGACCCGATCGTTTACGAAAATTACCGGATACGGGAATATGTGGAAAGCGTGATGCAACTGGAAGCGGTTGCCTGCAAGGACTGGCTCACCAACAAAGTCGATCGTTCGGTCACGGGGCTGGTTGCCCTGCAACAGACGGCAGGCGAAATACAGCTTCCGCTGAACAATCTCGGCGTAGTAGCGACAGACTATCAGGGCGTGAAAGGAATAGCCACCTCTATCGGACATGCGCCCGGCGTCGCCCTGCTGAATGCCGCCGCCGGATCGCGCATGGCAATCGCCGAAGCGCTGACCAACCTGGTCTGGGCGCCTCTCGAAGCCGGTCTGAAAGGCGTCTCGCTAAGCGCCAACTGGATGTGGTCATGCAGAAACGCCGGCGAAGACGCACTGCTCTACGAAGCGGTGGAAGCCGCGTCGGAATTTGCCGTCGAACTTGGCATCAACATTCCTACCGGCAAGGATTCCCTTTCGATGACGCAGAAATACCCCAACGGCGAAACGGTCTTTTCCCCCGGAACGGTGATCGTATCGACCGCAGGACAGGTATCGGATATCCGCAAGGTAGTACGCCCCATACTGTCCAACGACGAGACTACGCACCTCATCTATGTTGATCTTTCGGGCATGCCGTTTGCACTGGGCGGAAGCAGTTTTTCCCAAATACTCGGCAAAACAGGCGATGCCGTCCCCGATATCGCCGATGCGGCATACTTCGTAAAAACGTTTGAAGCCATACAGCGTTTGATCGGAAAGGAAATGATCATTGCCGGACATGATGTTTCCGCCGGCGGACTGATCACCGCCTTGCTGGAAATGTGCTTTGCCAACCGGGAAGGCGGTTTGGAAGCCGACCTGACGGGCATCGTCGCCGGACACAAGGAAAACACCGACGTCATCCGGATACTGTTCGCGGAAAACCCGGCGCTGGTGCTGCAAATCAAAGAAGCCGACAGCGTAAAGATACGCGAACTTTTCGGAGAAGCGGGCATCAGGGCATACACCATCGGCAAACCTGTCTCCAAACGGATTGTACGCATCTTCCATGAAGGAGAGAAATACAAGTTCGATATCGACCAGTTGCGCGACCTGTGGTTCAAGACCTCCTATCTGTTCGACTGCCGCCAAAGCGGAAAACAAAAAGCCACAGAACGTTTTTCCAATTACAAGTTCCAGCAACTTGAATACCGTTTCCCGTCACACTTCAAAGGCACTTTCGCTCAGTACGACATCCGCCCCGACCGTGTGACGCCGACAGGGATACGCGCTGCCGTTATCCGCGAGAAAGGGTCGCAGTGCGACCGCGAAACGGCATGGATGATGTACCTTGCCGGCATGGACGTGAAGGACGTGCACACCTCCGACCTGATAGACGGTCGCGAAACACTGGACGACGTACACATGATTGTGTTCGTGGGAGGATTTTCCAACTCCGACGTACTGGGATCGGCCAAAGGATGGGCAGGCGCGCTCCTGTACAACGAGAAAGCAAAAGCCGCGCTGAACCGCTTCTACAGCCGTTCCGACACCCTGAGCCTCGGCATCTGCAACGGCTGTCAACTGATGATGGAACTGGGACTGCTTTATCCCGAAGACGAACAAAAACCCGCCATGGAACACAACGATTCCCGCAAATTCGAAAGCGCCTTTGTCAATGTTACCATTCCCGACAATCACTCGATCATGCTCCGGTCGCTGGCGGGTTCGCGGCTGGGGATCTGGGTCGCGCACGGCGAAGGCAAATTCTGCCTTCCTCTGCCGACAGATCATTACCACGTAGGAATGCGATTCAGCTACGACAGTTATCCCGCTAATCCCAACGGATCACCCGACGGTATCGCCGCACTCTACAGCAAAAACGGCCGCCATCTGGCCATGATGCCCCATCCCGAACGCGCCATCTATCCCTGGAATTGGGCGCATTATCCGGCAGACCGCCGATACGACCAGATAACACCCTGGGTAGAAGCATTTGTAAACGCCGCAGAATGGATACAAAAACAGTGAACAGTTATCTGCACCACGCCCGGCACGATGCCGTAAAGGATGACCAGCAACACAACTGCGGAAGCCAGCAGGGCGAGAATGGTGCCTTTGGGCGTAACCTGGTATTTGCGGTGGTAAATCACCAGCCCGCCGGTTGGAAATTCCTGCAAACATACAATGCGTCTGTAAGTTCAAATAGTAAATGCAAGTGGAAAAACATGCAGGAAGAACTGAAGCCCGCATTGGCATACCTGAATTTTGAACCATACATTACAGGGCAGCGATGATGCAGTAATAAACAACAATAACAATGATAATATATTGCCATCATTTGAGAAGTATGGTATTTTGAACAAAGTAAAGGAGGTTGATGAGAATGGACGGCAGCAATGAAAAGGAACAGGGTAAATTGAAAAAAAGCAGGGTAGAGACCGATATTGACGCATTGCGTGCGTATGCCAGCGAAGAATTCGAAAAAATGAGGGCAAGCACTGTGGAGAGTGAACGCCAATGTCATTTTAACCTTTATAAGGAATGGCAAGATAAAATAAATGCCCTCGAATTATAATGCAGCCTGTGCTTTGTCAAAACGGTATATCAAGGTCGGGTTCGGGTTGGGGTTTAAGCGCCTGCCATTCCTGACTTCGACACTTTTCCGACGTGTATTTTATAATAACTTATAAATCAATATATTATAAATTTGCGCCACCGATTTGGGTGACGCAGTCAAAAAAACAGTACATTTGCGTCATGTTTGTACGTAAAAAGAAAAACAGGTCAGGAAGCGCAAGTGTTGTTGTGGTTGACAAAAGAGGTGGTCTCTTTCGTGAAGTAAAGACTATAGGCGTCAGTTCTGAAGA
>JAISWE010000060.1 GCA_031271175.1 Bacteroidales bacterium
CCTTAGCATATAAACATATTGCGTTTTGCGGTGCAAAGGAACACTGCCAATGTTACGTTGTGATTACGGTAATTTTACCTTTTCGTTAAGGAATAGTTACAAAACGGTTAAGAAACACGTCAAACGCCCGTTCGGACAGCTCCACAGGAGGGGAATGCAGGACAGCGAAAAGTCCCTGCGGGACTTGGTCGCTATGTGATGGCTCGTCCGTAAGCTGAAGCATACGGTTAATAAAGTGTCGTCCCTGCGGGACTTTGACCGTGTCTGCGATTGCTCGTCCGTAAGCTAAAGCATACGGTTAATAAAGTGTCGTCCCTGCGGGACTTGGTTGACGATGTGATTGATTATTTCCAGTAGTAGAGACGCAATTTGGATATTGTGCGTTTTCGGGCAGACACTAATTATTAAAACAACGAATTTAAAGTGTCAAAGTCAGGAGGCATGGTTCAATATGCCGGTGAGTCATTCACATTTATGAGCAGACGGCTTGTTTTCAAAGAGTCGCGGCGTATCGTCCTGCCTTTTGCTTCCGGCGCCGCAACCCCTTCCTCGAAATGCTGGTATCCGGTGAAAATACGGGCTTCATCCCAAAGCCCTGAACGGATGAAGGTGCGCAACAGTTCGGCGCCTCCTTCTATCATCAGCGAAGTGATTTTGCGGCGGTACAGTTCGTCGAGGATCCGATGCGGGAGTTGATCGTCAAAAGGAACAACCGCATGTTCTGCCGTCAGGCGTTGCGGCGAAGGCTTTTCCACAAACACCAGCGTGGGCTGGTTGCCTTCGAACAGATGCAGCGAAGCAGGAAGCCTGCCGGTGCGGTCGATAACGACACGCAGCGGATCCAGCCCTTTCCACCGGCGGAGGTTGAGCATCGGATTATCAAGCAGCGCGGTATTGGTGCCTATCATGACGGCGCCTATTTCCGCACGCCATTTGTGCACCAGCGTCTGTTCAAAATCGCCTGTAATCCATGTAGGCCTGTTGAGGGCGTGACTGCTGCGGTTAACGTCAATAAACCCGTCCGAGGTTTGCGCCCACTTGAGCACCACATACGGACGGTGGCGCTTGTGATAAGTCATATAGAATTTATTCAGTTCGTCACATTCCGCTTCCAGTAAGCCTTGCGTGACGTTGCATCCGGCAGCGCGCAAACTTTCGATCCCTTTTCCCGCCACCAGCGGGTTGGGGTCAAGGCTTCCGATCATCACTTGCGGAATTCCCGCCGCAATAATCCGCTCGGTGCATGGCGGCGTCTTTCCCTGATGAGCGCAAGGTTCGAGATTGACAAAAAGGATAGAGGAAGAAAGAAGGTGTTTTTTTGTTACGGAATGGATGGCATTTACTTCTGCATGAGCGTTTCCGTACTTTTCATGATAACCTTCACCGATAATATTGTCTTCGTGGACAATCACGCATCCCACCATCGGATTAGGAGCAACAAATCCCGTTCCAAGTCGTGCAAGTTTCATACACCGTCGCATATATTGCCTGTAAGGCGACAACTCCTTTTTCATTGTTTATTTTTTTTGCAAAAGTAATAAATTTACAGAAAAAATGAATGGAAATATTTTTTTTTCATTAAAAATACCTATTTTTACCCTTTTATTTGTCACCTTAAAATCATTTTATGATGAAAAGGATATTCCTTGTTCCCCTGTTGTTTTGTTTGCTCGGCATAGAGGCGGCAGGAGGCGGAAAAGTGTTTGAGACGCGAACCCTTAAAAGCGCCGTTTTGAAGATGGAGCGCAAGTATGCCGTTTATTTGCCGGAAGGCTACGACGAAACCGACCTCAGTTATCCTGTGCTGTATCTGCTGCACGGTTCGGGCGACGACCACACGGGCTGGGTACAGTTCGGCCAGGTGCAACATATCGCCGACCGCGCCGTAACCGAAGGAAAAGCCACCCCTATGATTGTCGTAATGCCTGATGCCAATACCGGCGTAAAAGGATATTTCAATGATATTGAAGGAAACTTCAATTATGAGGACTTCTTTTTCAAAGAACTTATTCCCCATGTTGAAAAAACGTACAGAGTGCGCGCCGAAAGACAGTACCGCGCCATATCGGGGCTATCGATGGGAGGAGGCGGAACGCTTTTCTATTCGCTGCACCATCCCGAAGTGTTTGCCGCCGCCGCGCCGCTAAGCGCCACTACCGGCAACTGGGAGCTTGAACAGTTCAAAGCGCGGCATGGGGAAAAAAGGTTTGCCGAAGCGCAACTCAATGCTCATTTCAACCGCCATAATATCGAAAACATACTGAAAACCGCATCTGGCGACGATCTCAAAAAAATCAGGGAGATACGCTGGTATATCAGCTGCGGCGACGACGATTTCCTGTACGAAGGCAACAGTTTGCTGCACATCCTTTTCCGCAAAAACAACATTCCCCACGAGTTCAGGATCAAGGACGGCGCGCATACATGGTCATACTGGCGCAGCGAACTGCCACTGGTGATGGAATTTGTTTCCCGATCGTTCACGCGATAGCAAAAAAATATTTTTCAACATGGCGTGTTGTCTATAAATTTTAATTATCTTTGCACCCTCAAATGGGGGTATAGCTCAGTTGGCTAGAGCGTTTGACTGGCAGTCAAAAGGTCAGGGGTTCGATTCCCCTTATCTCCACACTGAGATAGAGTGTGGTTACAAAAAGAGAACAATGAACGATATGTACGATAAATTGTATATATTCGATACGACCCTTCGGGACGGAGAACAAGTTCCGGGATGCCAGTTGAACACGCTGGAAAAGATTGAAGTGGCTAAAGCGCTGGACGATTTGGGAGTAGATATTATTGAAGTAGGATTTCCTGTTTCCAGCCCCGGCGATTTCAACTCTATTGTGGAGATTTCCAAAAACATCACCCGTCCGACGCTGTGTGCCTTGACACGTGCAGTGGAAAAGGATATTGACGTTGCCGCAGATGCCCTTCATTTTGCCAAAAACAAGCGAATCCATACCGGTATTGGGACTTCGTGGTATCACATCACCCACAAATTCGGCTCCAATCAGGAGGAGATCCTGCAACGAGCCGTCGCGTGCGTCAAATATACGAAAAAATATGTGGAAGAGGTGGAATTTTATGCCGAAGACGCCGGTCGCACCGAGAACGAATATCTGGCAAAGGTGGTGGAAGCGGTAATTGCCGTCGGCGCAACGGTGGTGAATGTTCCCGATACCACCGGCTACTGTACCCCCGCTGAATATGGTGCAAAAATAGCTTTCCTGATGGAAAACGTGAAAAATATTCATAAAGCCATCATTTCAACCCACTGTCACAATGATTTGGGAATGGCTACCGCCAACACATTGAGCGGCATACTCAACGGAGCGCGGCAAGTGGAAGTAACCGTCAACGGGATAGGGGAAAGAGCGGGCAATACCGCGCTCGAAGAGGTAGTGATGGCAGTAAAATGCCGCAAGGATATTCCAGTGCATACCGGTATCGACACGCAGAAGATATACCGTACTTCCCGCTTGGTTTCCACCCTGATGCGAATGCCGGTGCAACCCAACAAAGCCATTGTAGGACGCAACGCCTTTGCACACTCGTCGGGTATTCATCAGGACGGCGTGCTGAAAAACAGGGAAAGCTACGAGATCATCGATCCCGCCGACGTGGGCATCAACGAATCGTCCATTGTGCTGACCGCCCGTAGCGGACGCCATGCGCTGAACCATCATCTGGAACGCATCGGTTACAAACTGAATCCGCAGGAACTGGACGAGGTGTACCAAAAGTTTTTGCAATTGGCCGACCGTAAAAAAGACATCTCCGACGACGACCTGCGCGTGATAGCGGGTACAGAACAAAACGAACGGCAACGCCGCGTGAAACTCGCTTACCTGCAAGTGGTGTGCGGAAAATCAAGTATTCCTATGGCTACCGTTCAGCTCCGCATCGACGGCGAAACCTGCACGGCCACCGCTTCGGGCAGCGGCCCGGTGGATGCTTCTTTTAACGCCATACGACAGCTGATCCACCGCAAAGTAACGCTGGAAGAATACCTCGTACAGGTGATTACACGCGGTAGCGACGACATGGGAAAAGTACACGTGCAAGTAGAAAACCGAGGCAATATTTATTATGGATTTGCCGCCAATACCGATGTGGTGACGGCTTCGGCAGAGGCCTTTATCGATGCCATCTCAAAAATAGTATGACAGGCCGGAAAAGGCCTATAATACGTTTGAAATCTGCTCCTTGATTTTTTCCAGTTCGTCTTTCATCATCACTACAAGTTGTTGCATCTCAACATGATTGGCTTTTGACCCGATGGTATTGATTTCCCGCCCCATCTCCTGGGCAACAAACCCAAGTTTTTTGCCGACGCCGCCCTCTTCGTTCATGGTGGCAAGAAAAAACCTGCAATGATTGTACAGACGTACTTTTTCTTCATTGATATCGATTTTTTCCAGATAGTAAATCAATTCCTGCTCGAAACGGTTTTGGTCAACCGTATTTTCACCCACATATTCCATCAAATTCTGGCGAAGCCGCGCCTTGATAAATTCCATGCGTTGCGATTCGTACTTTTCCAGTTCGGCAATGTATGACTCAATGAGTTGAAGACGTCTGCCGATGTCTTTGGCAAGCGCGCCCCCCTCCTGCATACGGAAATGATTCGCTTTTTCCAACGCTTCCGCCATGCAGCGGGACAACAGGTCAAAGTTCTTTTCGTCCGGCACGTCCTGTTTCGGTTTCTGCACGTCCGGCAAACGAAGAATGGTTTCAATAACGGTTTCCGGAAGAGTGATATGATTCCTGCCGGCGATATCCTTCAATTGTTCATAGTAATATACAATAGCGGCTTCGTCAAATTGAGAAGGGATATTTTCCTCAAGTTCCTCTATCGATACATACAATTCGATTTTCCCCCGCTGCAAGGCCTCGATCAGTTGATTGCGTAAATCTACCTCCTTGTCTTTAAAGACATTGGGGAGCTTTATGATGACATCCGCTCCTTTACTGTTCAAAGTCTTGATCTCAACGATGATTTTACGTTTTTCATCGGCACATTCGGCTTTTCCAAAACCTGTCATTGACTTTATTTTCATTCCTTCGGCATTTATCATTCCAATTTTCAAAGATATGAAAAAAAATAGCTTCCTATGAAAAAAAATAGTAATATTTTGATAATAAGCTAATTTAATGGACAGTTGTATCGCTTGTATTTGTTAAAGATGTTAAATTATCTAAATATTTTCCCCTCACGAGCAAAAAAAATCGTATCATTGTCTTTATTTTAATAAAGATGGAATGCAAATGAAAAGACGTGAGTTTATCAGGAAGGGCATAGGCAGCGGAATAGCTGTCGGAGCTGGGTTTTCGTTGCTTTCTCTTGAAGAAGCTTTTGGAAACAGCGTCTGTAACCCTTATGCCACCTATGATATGGTGGCTTTGATGGGCGGAGAGGCCGCGGAAATGTTTGAAAAAGGCATTGCTTCGCTTGGCGGAATGGAACATTTCGTGAGAAAGGGACAGTCGGTAGTCGTAAAACCCAATATCGGATGGGATCGCACGCCCGAATTTGGCGCCAACACCACGCCGGAACTGGTTGCCAAAATTGTAGAACATTGTTTGAAGGCCGGTGCGAAAGAAGTATTCGTATTTGACCATACGTGCGACAACTGGCAAAAGGCGTATGCTACCAGCGGTATTGAAAAAGCTGCCAGGACAGCGGGCGCCAAAGTGATTCCGGGCAACAGCGAAAGCGCCTACAGGGAAATCAGCGTACCAAACGGTAAAAGTCTCGGGAACATCAAAGTGCACGAAGCAGTGCTCAACAGTGAAGTGCTTATCAATGTGCCGGTACTGAAGCATCACGACGGGGCAGGCGTATCCTTTGCCATGAAAAACCTGATGGGTATCGTATGGGATCGTGGGTTCTGGCATAAAAACGATCTTCAACAGTGCATCGCCGATATGGTTACTTTCCGCAAGCCCACCTTGAACATCATCGACGGCTATCGCGTGATGAAAAAGAACGGGCCTAAAGGCGTATCCGTCAGCAATGTCCTGCTGGAAAAAGCGCAAATCATCTCCACCGATATTGTGGCCGCCGATGCCGCTGCTGCCAAAATCTTCGGCAAGCATCCGGAAACCATCGGCCATATCAAGATTGCCGCCGAAATGGGGTTGGGGCAAATCGATCTTGCGAAGTTGAACATCAACAGAATCAAAATATAATCAAAATCAGACAGATAATACTGTTTTTTCATGCAAGGATATCTAAAAACGGCGCGTATCGTTATTGCTATCGCAACACTGCTTGCTGCGGGATTCCTGTTCCTTGATTTCAGCGATACGGTGCCGGCAGCATGGTTCCGCAAAATCCTGTGGCTACAGCTTATCCCGTCCTTACTTGCTTTCCTGCATACGCTGAAAGACGGACTGAGCCTGTCGGTTTTCGGTTTTGTCGCTGTCCTGCTGCTTACGCTGCTGTTCGGACGGGTATATTGTTCGTACCTTTGTCCGCTGGGCGTTTTTCAGGATGTAATTTCATGGTTTTCCAAAAAGCTGAGAAGAAAGGGAAAAAAACGGTACCGTTTCACGCCTCCCAGGACATGGCTCCGTTATGGCATTCTTCTCACGGTTTGCCTGTCGCTGTTCTCCGGCAGCATTTATTTGGTGAATGTACTTGATCCGTACAGCAATTTCGGCCGTTTTTGTGCCGATTTCTTCCGTCCCCTCTATGTCATGGGCAACAACCTGCTGGCACAGCTGTTGCAGTCGCTGGGCTTCTACGTCCTGTATCCGGTAAAGATAGTCTCGGCCAATCCCCTTGCCCTGATCGTTCCTGCTGTCATGCTGATGCTGGTAGTGTGGTTTTCCATCCGGAAGGGGCGGCTATACTGCAACGCGATATGTCCTGCAGGCACCCTGCTGGGATTGATTTCCCATCTATCCCTGTTCAGGATCCGCATTAGCCGGCCTGATTGTACCCAGTGCGGAAAGTGCGCGTTTGCCTGCAAGTCGCAGTGTATCGACATCAAACAGCAAGCCATTGATTTCAGCCGGTGTGTGGGATGCGCCAACTGTATGAAATCCTGCGACAGGAATGCCGTTGGTTACGCGATGGCTTCGTTCCGCAAATCCGGAAAGAAAATTCCCCACCGGTCGAAACGCCGTTTCCTGTTCGGAAGTCTCCTGTTCATGGGAGCTTTGAGCGGACTGTCGGTACGTTCTGTCATCGCCGCGAGCCGTAAAAAGGAAGACGGAACGCCGGAAGAACATCATACCGGATTCGAGGAAGCCGTTAAAACGCATCAGGTATCCCCGCCGGGATCGCAAAGCATCCATCATTTTACGGCATCGTGTACTGCCTGTCACCTGTGCGTGAGCGCCTGTCCGGCAGATGTGCTGAGACCCTCGCTTTTCGAGTGGGGCTTCTTCGGGATGGGACAGCCATACATGGACTACCGTTTCGGTTTTTGCAACTACGAATGTGTGAAATGCTCGGAAGTATGCCCGAACAAGGCCATTCTTCCGCTGACAGAAAGCGCTTCGCCCGAACTGAAAACTGCCGCCGAAGAAGACGCGCGGCAAGCTTTCAACGCTCGGTTCGACCGTGAGGCAGACCTTTCCGACAGCAACGACCGTACCCTCATGCAAGACATGATCCGGCGAAACATCAAAGTACGAACGCAAATAGGTACCGTGCGGTTCATCAGGAACAACTGCATCGTCTATTCCGAAGAAACATCCTGCGGATCATGCTCCGAACACTGCCCTACCAAAGCCGTCAGAATGGTGCCTTACAAAGGAGAACTGACCATTCCCCGCGTGGATACCGACATCTGCATCGGTTGCGGCGCCTGCGAGTATGCCTGTCCGGTAACGCCCTACAAAGCCATCATTGTGGACGGATGCAAGGAACATGCCACAGCGCAAAAGCCAAAAGACGAAACACCGGACGAAAAACCGCTGACCGACTTCGCTTTTTAAACCAACTTGGGATAAAGGTCAAGGTCTCGATCTTTTTTCGTTTTATTGGGTTTCAAAATTTTTAGCGCACTGTTCTTGAAAGTGTTTTAATCCCCACCATAGACCATTTGTCTGAACTTTGATTTTTGGGATTGGTATGATTGGTATGATTAGATGGCGCTTTCGGGCAAATAGTCATCTGCGGAATCAAAAAAAATCACAGATCAGACAAAAAGTTGTATCTTTACGGTATAAATAATTTGATGACAATGATGAAAAGTATTGAAAATAGAGGGATAACAGCAACCGACACCCTGAAAAATGAGGTTGCAGGCAAAACAAAGTCCTTAAAGGAAAGAATAAAAACAAATGCTGAACTTTTTGCCAAAAGCAACCCTGAAATAAAAGGCCATATAACCCCAACAGGTGTATATCTTTTTGATGATGTAAAAATGAATTTTATATTAGAATCATTTGATAATATAAAAAGACACCCTGATTGGTTTATACGGATCGAAAAAAAATTAAAAGACCACCCTGGTGTGTTTGAAATGCAGTCAAGTAACAGTTCAGATGCGTTATTGATGAATATTTTTTGTTATCCTGATTTTATATCAGAGAATAAATTCACTGAAAATAAGATGAAGTTTGGTTGGAATCCTAATTTTTCATACGAGAAAAAAAAATTAGAATATCTCAAAAAAATAGGAAAAGATAAAGAATTTCATTTTTCGGAAATTGATTTAAAGATAGATAATTCTATTTTTGAAGCAAAATTAACAGAAACGGATTTTGGAGACAAGGAGATAGAAACAGTAAAAAGATATGACGGTTTTCAATGCGTTTTTAATGAGAAGTTATTATCAAAAACCGAAGATGGATTAAAATATAGAAATTATCAGTTGATACGTTATATCTTAGCCGCATTTAAAGATTACCTTGAATTTATACTTCTTGTCGATGAGACGAGAAATGATCTTATAGAAGATTTTGAAAATACCAAAAAATCTGTAAAAATCTCCGAATTCCAGAAAAAAATTTGTTACAAAACATGGCAGGATCTGATAAGAGGCTGTAAAGCAGAAAAATTGAGAAAATACATTTCGGAAAGATATTTTTAGTAATTATTCATTATTGACAAGAGTATAAATAGGGCATTCTAAACTTCGCATAACAGGACTGTTTCCGCTTCGCCGCTAATTGTCTGCACTTTGATTTTTAGGATTGGTATGATTAGATGGCGCTTTCGGGGCAAATAGTCATCTGCGGAATCAAAAAAAATCACAGATCAGACAAAAAGTTGTGTCTTTGCGGTATAAATAATTTAATGATTATGTTTTGAATTAGAAGAAAGACGTTGCCGAAGTTTTGCCGAATAAATGCCGGAGATGCCGAAGTTTTGCCGAAGTTTCCAGAGTTTTACCGAATTTTGAACGATTATAGCCCAACAATACAATCCGTAAAGTTTTAGATTATCAGGCTGTATATATTTTCGTTGCATTGCAATAGGATTTAATTTTTTACAAATTTCGTTTCCGTATCTTTCAACTTTTCGGCAAGCACGTCCATGTCACTGCTAATCTTGCTGTTGACTATCCGTGCATAAATCTGCGTGGTTTTAATGCTTGTGTGTCTCAGCATTTTCGACACCGATTCAATCGGCACGCCATTGCTCAATGCTATGGTCGTAGCAAATGTATGCCTCGCAAGATGAGAAGTGGTTCGCTTGTCCATGCCGCCGGCTTTCGCAACCTTTTTCAACAGACTGTTATACTTTTGCAAGCATCCGAAAGGATGGAAACATCCTAACTCATGTTATTTTCTGGAATGCAGCATGATAGATGAGTATTTTCTACTTTTTCATTCTTTAACGATTTTAAAGCTTTCCCGTTTCCCCGACTGTTCAAGTACGACAAAATAAATTCCGGACGGCAGTTCCCGCACATGAACAAGATACGGGGAGGAGGAAAAAGAAGTGTGCATAACGGTTGTTCCCGCACTATTGATCACCGTCAGGTTTACCGTACCCTTCCATTCCGCCGTTACATAAAAGTGATCGGCAACCGGATTGGGATAAAATGTGATTTTTTTCGCATCAATGTCTTCCGTTCCTGTCTCCACAAGTGTGGTAACGGTTATTTCATCGGACGGATCGGTCGTATAATTGTCTTTTTGCGCCTTTACCCGGTATTTGTACGTATGATGGGGTTCCAGTCCGGTTATTTCCTTCATGGTCACCGTCAGTTGCAGCCAGTTATAGCCTTCCAGCGGGACGTTGTCGGCGCCGGTTATCAGCAGCAGGTAACAGTCTGCTCCCGGCACGGGATTCCAGTTGGCTGTAAAAGAACGGCTTCCCACAGGCAGCGCCTGAAGGGCAACGGGAGCTGCAATTTGGGTATATACTTCCGTCGTATTGGAAAAACCGGAAATAAATTCATCCACAATGGTCTTTACGCTGTAGGAGTATTTTTCTCCGGGATGAAGTCCGGTGACCGTTTGAAAGGTATCCGCTACCGACAGGTGATAATATTCCGGAAGCGATACGTCTCTTGCATTATAGACGTAGAGGGCGTATTCGTCGGCGCCCGTCACTTCCCGCCAACGGGCAACAAAGGAAGACCCGGTTATATCGACAGGACTACAGGTAGTTGTTCGAAGCGATACCGTGCCGACGGAACAGATTTCCGACAAAGGCGACAGCAGTGCGCTTCTGACGCTTTGTACCGCCACAGTATATGTTTCACCGTCCGTCAAACCGCTTACCGTTGCTTTGCTGCCTGTTACAATGGTGCCGTTGTACGCAGGCAGCGGATGGTTGTCGCTGTCATAGACGTACAGTTTATATTTAAATGCTTCGGTTGCAATGTCCCAGAGGATATCGAAGGATGAAACGGTGATATTTTCCGTGCGAAGATGGGTCGGAGCGGGTATGGTTTCTTCTTCAAACAGCAGGCTGTAGGTGGCGGTTTTGGTGGGATCGGCGGACGAGGTGAAGGTGACGGTAGCCGTACGGTCAGCCGGTGTGGGCGAAGCGGTATTGGCAGCCTGCACGATATCGACAATCGAAGCCGCGTTTTCTGCAATGGCCGTAACGGTCGGCGTTTGGGACAGATCGGACATTTTGACGGTATAGGCATGGGCGTCTGCCGAAAATCCCTTCAGGTAAAGGCCGTTGATAAGGATTGTTTTCGGAATGCCTTCGTCGGTCGTTTCGCTTCCATTGATGACAAGACGAGGGCGGGCGACGGCATTGCTGTTTTCGCGGGCGGCGAAGCGGAGAATTACCTCGTCCCCGCCTTCCTGTTGCAGGGAACGGATGCGCAACGAGATTTTCTCGTCCGTTGCCAAAGCTTCGGTAGCCCGGGCGGTTACATTGAACGACAAGGTGTCGTAGCCGGTGTGTTCCGTCCAGGTCCGCAGAACAGCGCCGACTGTGGGGGCATTGCTCATGACCAGTCCGGTTTCGCTCCAGCTGTCGTCGTCGATGATCATTGCCTCGTAGGGACGCTGCACCACTTTGGTACGGGTCTTGGTCAGAATGATTTTAGCCGACTGGACGGGTTCAGTCACGTTGGACAGATCGAAACGCAGATATCCTTCGCGCATGGTGGTAGGGTAATTTTTTATCAGGATTTCCGGATCATTTCCCTTGTTGGTTTCCATTTGAAAATTGGCGTCGGCTTCGGCAGGTATGATAATGCCGTCATCAGGCCCTCCCGTCGGTTGCCGGTCGAAATAGTCAATGATGTTATACACGTTGGTATTAACTTCTTTCATGTATTCGAGCGTTTCGCGGTACGGTTCGAAATTGTTGTCCACAATGCCTTTGTTGGCGTCGCCGTTGTCATTGGCGCCGGGTGACACGTCGTTGTCCTGATAGCGGAACCAGTGCCAGCCGACGCAGGATTTCGACTGCAACAGCGCCAGCGCGTAGTTCTGATAAAACAGCCCTCTGTCTGTCTGTGTTGGAACTTTCCATCCGGCGCCGTCGGTATTGGGCAGCCCCGTATCCATTGCTTTGGTGTAAAATTCGGAAACGATCAGGGGGGCATCCGTCCACTGTTCCCAATTGTATAGCTGTCCGGTTTCGGGCGTCCATACATTGTAGTAGTTGACCGTCATGATATCTACATATCCTTGCTGACTTTTCATGAACCATTCGTTGGTACGTTCTTTGGTAAAATTGCGCGAGCCGATATACATGTGGTTGGGACAGTATTTTTTCAAAGCCTGCGATACGTATTTGTAATAACGCCGGCCGGCATAAAACAGGAACTCGTTTAATACCTCCTCCGGTAGGGTCGAATATGCAGGTACGGGTTCGCCGCCGGTCAGATTCAGCCGTTTGCGAAGCCACACCACCGTAGAATCCTTGCAAGGGTCGCCGTCGGGAAATTGCAGATATTCCTTCAGCATGTCGGTAGTGTTGGTTTGAAAGTACTGTTCGTTGTCGGAAAAGAAGCCCAGCAGGTTTTTGTCGGCGGCATATTTGGCGAAAGTCTGGGCGTGTTCTTCGCAAAAGTCTTCCCATTCCTCATCGAACACATATACCGCCGCCCCGCTGATGGAATATTTACCCCATTCGGGATGAAGGGTAGCGCGGCGGCTACGGTATCCCGACATGAAGTTACAAATCAGCGTGTAGGGCATGGGATCCGTTCCGGTAGCCGCAAAGTTTACTTCGTCGGAAAAGCCGCCGATGCCGGTGAAATCATATTGTTTCAACAGGGCTTTTACGTCGTCCGTCCATGCTGCCATATCGGTTCCCCATTTTTTGTGGAAGTTGGCCGTTTGTAGCGGCGTTGAGCCTGGACGAATGGAGGTTACGCCCTTGTGGATGAAATAATATCCCTCGGGATCGATGATCCACCAGCGTCCGTCGATTTTGCGGACATGGAAAAAGCCGGTAGGATCGTTCACTTGCTTGTCCGTCCTGCTGCCCACAGTATTCACTGCAACAGGCTGAAAATGATCCCATAATCCGTGTAAATGGCAAACCGTGCGTGTCGATCGGGGCGTCATACTGCTTGATCCTCCGTTCACTTTCAGGTCGGGCGTACATTCTACCTGGGCGGCAGTCCGGATGACTGCCGCCGCCAAAACAGCGATAAAAAATATTTTTTTCATATCGTTTAATTGGTTTCCTTAACAATGCGGAATCCGTTGGAGGCTTGAGCGCCCTCTTCCGTATTGGTGGTACTTGAAGAATATTTTGCGAAACGCGACCATACGGGAGCAGCCCAGCGAAAATCAAGAGTGTAGCCATTGCCGCGGCGGACATGGAATGCGCCCAGGGTGGCATGAGGCTCGACAGCGCTTGCCGGCCCTGTGGGATCGGTAACGGTACCCTGCGCCTGACATTCGGAATAATAGGTCAAACTTGCATAGTCGCTGCAAAATTCAAACAGGTTGCCCGTCATGTCGTATATTCCCAGTTCATTGGGATTTTTGGTACCGGGTACGGCAATCGTGTTCTGGTTGTTACCGCCGATCACGCCTACATCTTCCCATTGATCGCTGCCGCTGAAGATATACCCCTGGCTTTGATTGCCGCCCCGCGCCGCATATTCCCATTCGGCTTCGGTAGGCAGGCGGTAATTCTCCCCGGTTTCAGCGCTCAGCCATTCGCAATAAGCGGTTGCGCCGATCCAGGTAACTCCGTTGCAGGGATAGAAATCCCGATCCGCATAAGGCGCCCAGGTTCCCGTGTTACTGATATTGTGGGTATAATTTTGCAGCAGTTTCTTGCCGGCATAGCTTCCTGAGGCGGCATAGGCATGGGCGTCGCTTGATCCCTTTGTTGCGCCGATCTCATTCAGGAATGTGGCAAATTCGATATTGGATACTTCGTATTTCCCGATATAATAATTTTTGGAAATGCTTACCGAATGTTTGGGTTGGATGCCTTGTCCGGTAGCGTTGTCCATGTTGGGCGCGGAAGTCTCATCCGGGTATTCCGAGGGGTCGGCTCCCATCTGGAAGGTGCCCGCCTGTACAAGGATCAATAATTCCGAACTTTTACCCGCTTCGTCGGTGGTGAAGGTTTTGATTTCCCCGTAGCCGATTCCCACGCTGTTTTCCGCATAGGCGCGGTAACGGTAGGTAGTATTGGGCGTCAAGCCGGAAGCCCGGAACGTAACGACGCCGGTCAGGTTGTTGGCGTCTTCGACTTTGGTTTCCAGCGATGCATCCGGATCGTCCAAAAGAGCATCCGTCCAGCACACTCCGCGCCGGATGATGTCCGCTCCGCCGGTAGAGGTGACCTGTACCGGCAGCATGGCCGCAGTAATGGCTTTAAAGACCACATCGGGCGTAGCAACTGCCGGGGCAATCGCCACGCTTGCTTTTGTGGTAAAACTTTTCTGGCTGCCATAGGTAGTACCCTGATCGTTGGAAGCAAACGCCTTAAAATAATAGGTGGTCATTTCGTTCAGACCGGAAAGGGTGCAACTGAAATCGCCCGTGACGTTGTCGGAAGCAAAGACCTTGGCTGCCGTTTCCAGCGTGGGATCGGTTGTTTCGCTATATACTACGCCTACGGCGGTCAGCGGTTTTCCGCCGTCATCAAGCACGCTTCCCCCGACGGTCGCCTCCGTCTTTTCCACATTGGCCGCCTCGGCATCCGCAGTGGTTACTTCAGGCGCAGCGTAGATACGGAGCGTGGTGAACCTGATTTCTTCGCCATAGGTGAGTCCGACGGCGTTGCGGGCATAAGCGCGCACATAATAGGTGGTATTGTGGGTTAATCCCGTCAAGGCGGCGGAAAAATTTTCCACACCGATACCTTCCCGTTCTTCGATCTTGGGCTGTTCAATGGTCGGATAAGGCACGACATTGTAACATATCCCGCGTGCAAGAAGGACGCTTCCGCCGTCTGCCGACACATTGCCTGCGACGGTAGCGGAATGTTCCGTAATGGAGGATACTGCGCCGGTTTCTACCGACGGCTTTTCCTGTATGGTTTCTTTTTGGCAGGATAGCGTTGAAAAGGTGCAACATGCCATAAAAGAAACAAATAATAATGACTGACTGACTGTTTTCATGATATAAACGATTAAGTATTTTTGATTTTTTTTGTGATCATATTAATATCCGGTATTTTGGGGGAAATTTTCGGATCCCATTTGGTCAATGGCCGATTGTGGTATAGGCCAGCGGACATGAAAGGGTTTCATGTTTTGTCGGGGTTGTGTAAAATCGCCCGTCCGGTTTTCCGCCTTGGTTTCCCCGCCATAGAGTCGGGCGCGTTCATACAACAGCCCCAGCCGTTTCAGCATGAACCAGCGGTCTCCTTCAAACAGCAACTCTTTGGCGTGTTCATCCAGGATCAGGTCTAATGTTAGCGTTCCGGTAAATTCGCCCAATCCGGCGCGTTTCCGTATTTCGCTGAAATACCATATCGCATTGGGATCATTTCCTCCGTTTTTATGGAAATACGCTTCCGCTCCCATCAGATACGTTTCGGCCAGACGATAGACCATGACATCCTTGTAGCTCAATCTTTCTTCGGGCGATTCGATGGTATATCCGAAATCGGTAAATTTGGAGCAGCTTTGGTGCATCTGTTCCATGTACTGTGCGTCGGTGCACACGGCGACGTCGCCCAGCTGTTTTCCTGCCGGAAGGGTATTTTCGTCTCTGTAATACCATTCATGCTTGAAATAGGCTGTCCACCGCCTGTCGTTTGCCTGGTCGAACTTGTTCAGGAGGTATTTGTTGGGATACGCTCTTCCCCAGCCATAACCGCCGTTTTCGTAGGAGAAATCCAGTCCGGCCACTTTGTTGTAAACCGGCGTATATATCAACGACATGCGATGTCCGTCTCCTCCTCCTACGTCCCGCGAAAATTGCAGCGTGTAGATGGCTTCCCTGTGGTTCAAATCGCCGGCGCCGAAGACGTCGGACGGATTGGCCAGCAATTCATACTGGCCGCTTGCTTTGATGGAGTCCACCTGTCGGATGGCCTCGTCCCAGTCGTTTTTCCACATGGCAACTTTGGCCTTGATATGCCGGGCGGCTCCCTGCGTAAACCGTCCCGGTTGGGCGGTTGTCTTTTCCAGGTTTTCGATGGCGCCGTCAAGGTCCTGGTACATCTGGGTAAAAACCTGGACGGAATCCGGCCCGTAAACCCGTTCTTCATCGTAATTATCCGGAGTGGTAGGCGTAATATTGAAATATACCTTGTCGAATTTACGGATCAGATAGAAATAGGACTGTGCGCGGAATACCTTTGCTTCAGCTACCGTCTGTTTTACGATGTCATTATCCTGGTCCATATTGTTTTCCCCTGCATGGATAATTTCGTTGGCGCGACCGATAATGAAGTAAAAACCCTCCCAATAGGCTTGTACATTTTCGTTGGCGGGAGTCAGGTTATCGAAGCGGAAAAAGGTAGCGCCTCCTCCTCCCCGGAATACGTCTATATCGGTTCCCCTGTCGATGATGACCCAGTTGGTGGATTCACTTGTGTTCAACATTCTTCGGGAATAATTATAAAGCGATGTCACCGCTCTTTTCAAGCCTTCAGGCTCGTTATACAGGAATTCGGAAGTAATTTTGGTTTCGGATTCCTCTTTCAGAAAATCCTCACATCCGGTAATGATGAGTGAGAAACAAATAATGTATGAGCAAAATAATAAATTTTTCATTTTGATTGATTTTTAACGTTTAAAAAGAAATATTCAATCCGATAATGACCGAACTTGCTTCCGGATAATCACCGGTTTCCAGTTCTGGGCCGTACGACAGGTAATCCGTCTTTGTCCACAGGTTGGCGCCTGTACAATATATCCTTGCGTTGGATAATTTGACTTTGGCTATCCATTTTTCCGGAAACGAGAATCCGATGGTAGCGGCTCTCAGCCGGAAATAGGTCATTTTTTGGAACGCTGCCGTACCGAAGTAGGATGCGTTGGAATCATGCGACGGCCTTGGAAATTCATTGGACGGGTTTTCCGGAGTCCAGTAATTTACCTTGATACCGTTTCTTTTTCCCTGCAATGAACCTCCTGCATTGGAATCATACAGATAGGTGTTTCTTTTCACTCCTCCATAGAGGGTATAGAAATCCAGCATCAAGTCCAACTGTTTCCATTTCAGGGAAGAGGTGAGCGAACCGAACCATTTGGGATCCCTGTGGTATATAACGCGGTCGGCATCGGATATTTTTCCGTCCGGAACACCGTCAGGCCCTGAGACATCCGTTAATTTTATAGCTCCGGGTTTAGCCGCCGGCATGTGCGATCCGGCAATATCGTCATCCAGTTGCCAGATGCCATTGAAGGAGTAGTCATAATAAACATCTATCGGCTGACCTATAAACCAGCGGTTGTCCACATCATCTACCGGTTTTCCGTTTTCGTCCGTTCGTCCGTCGAGCGCCACGATTTTGTTCCTGTTGGCCGAAAAAGTGAAATCCAGCGTCCATCTCAGCTCCCTGTTTCTGATGACATCTCCGCTCAACAGGACTTCAATGCCTTTGTTTTGCACTTTTCCTATATTAGTGGTGATCTTCTCGTACCCCAGCGCGGTATTCAAACTTCTATCTATTAGTAGGTTGCTGGTGTTTTTGACATAATATTCCAGGGTACCCGAAACGCGGTTGTTCAAAAATCCGAAATCCAGTCCCACATTGGTGGAGGTGGTGGTTTCCCATTTCAATCGGGGATTTTGCAGTTCGGAACTTGGCAAATAGCCCGTTTCCATGCTTCCGTCGCCAAACAGCATTTGATAGGAGGAAACAAGCCCCAGTGTTTTGTATGCCGAAACGGCTTGATTGCCTACCTGGCCGTAGCTCAGCCGTAATTTAAGCGCCGTCAGCCAATCGGCGTCTTTCAGGAAGCTTTCATTGTTGATTTTCCATGCTACCGCTACCGAAGGGAAAAATCCCCATTTGTTTTCTTTTCCGAATACCGAAGAGCCGTCGCTTCGTATCGAAGCGGTAAGCAGATAGCGATCCAGCAAACCGTAGCGCAGCCGTCCGACAAAGGAAGCCAGCGATCTTTGGGTAATCCCTCTGGAGGGTTTCAGGATCAGTTCGGCGTCGGGTATGGCATTCCATTTGAACAGATCGCTCGGAAACTGTTCCGCAGTGGTGCCTATGCTTTTGCTGCGATCGCGGTTGACGCTTTGCACCAGTACCATTTCAACGTCGTGGACGCCAAAGGTTTTGCCGTAAGTCAGGATATTGTCTATCAGGTATTCATAATCCGATGAATTGCTCAGCGTTCCATGCCCCTTGCTTCCGCTCGCGCTGGTATGAAGCGATGACTGATAGGTGCCGGCTTCGCTGTTGCGCATGTTGATATTGGCGCTCAACCGGTATTTCAGTCCGTCAATGATGTTCCATTCCATAAAAGCGGACATGAGAAACCTGTCCACCCGCGTTTCCGCATCGTACTGCTGTATGTTCCACAAGGGATTAATGTCGTTGGACGAGGTAACGTATTTTTGGACGTTGCCTTCGTCGTCATAAGGCTTTGCCAAAGGCGTTACGGTGATGAACGAGTTGAAAGACCCGTCGGTAATCTGTCTTTTCGAGCGGGTATAAGCAAAATTGGCGCCTATGTTCAGGTTTTTATGCAACTGCTGATCAATGTTCAACCGGAAAGTGCCTCTTTCGTAACCTGACTTTTGCACCATTCCGTCCTGATTGAAATAACCCATTCCGAAGGCGATTTTTGTCTTTTCGGAACCGGCTCGAATGCTTAAATCGTGCTTCTGCACCCAGGCCGGATCAAACATCAGGTCTTCCCAGTCAATGTACTTTTTACTCTTATACACGTCCGTCATAATATCATCTACAAAATAATCCGTTAGGTATTCTCCTTTATTATCGGTTCTTCGCGCTTCATTTCTAAGCTGCGACCATTCGTCTCCGGAATAGAAGTCGAAATTGCGCTGCAAAAACTGTTTCCCGAAATAAGTATTGAAATCAACGGATATTTTTCCTGATTCTCCTCTTTTGGTGCTAATAAGGAAAACGCCATTGGCTGCTCTTGCGCCAAAAATTGCCTGGGCGGATGCATCTTTCAGTATTTCCAAAGATGCAATATCCGACGTGTTGAGATCACTGATGTTCTCAACAAATATCCCATCTACAACATACAAAGGAGAATTGCCTCCGGATATGGAATTTTTACCTCTGATCAGGACGCCCGCACCGGAACCCGGGGCGCCGGAACTCGTTGTAATCAATACTCCCGGCGCTTTTCCTCTTAACATTTCGGCAAAGCTCGTTGTCGGCAGTACGTTCAGATCACTCGCTTTAACGGAAACAACCGAACCGGTCAGATCGCTTTTTTTAACGGTGCCATACCCGATCACGACCACTTCTTCTATTTCCGTGGCTGCTTCTTCCATGGTGAGGGAAATATCCGTCCGGTCGCCCACCGTCACTTCCTGCGTGGCATAACCCACGAAAGAAAAGACCAGTACAGCCTCGCGACCGGGAACAGTAACGGCATATTTACCATTTCTATCTGTTACTACCCCTGTCATCGTACCCTTCACCGTGACATTCACTCCCGGTAGCGGAATCTTTTCCCGATCAAGAACAACCCCGCTAACGGAAACCATTTGGGCATATCCGCCAAAACTGAATAACAGAAGCAGATAAATAAGTGCCCATTTTTTTACTCTTTTTACTCTTTTTTTCATATCAAAAAATTATTTTAATTGAATTAAACAAAACTAATATTTTTGACAAAGGTATGGCGTCCTTTTTCATAAAACAAGTACTCAGTTTGCAATCTTTGATGCTATTTTTGCCCACCTGTTATTTTTTTTCTATTGCGGTTGGAAAACTGTTTCATTCCTCACTTTTTTCATCTGTTCGAAGGCGGATAAATATTGTGTCAACTGGCCGCGAAACCGTTCATAAAAACTATTGGGGCGTCCAGAGTTCAAGGTACGGAGGCGATTCCGATTCGCGGGCGTACAGGATGCCTTTCCTGTCCATATCAATGTCGTCGCCTAATTGACGCAATTCCCTGACAAATAAAAACGTAATGCTTTTATCGGCACGACGTACCAGGTTTGTAACATCCAGACAATGGTATTCCTTCCGGTGATTCAGGACGATTTGTCCGGCTATTGATACGTTTTTATCAAAAATGACTTGAGATTCGTGCGCCGACAGGTTAGGCGCCGTAGCCCAGGTTATTTCTTTTTCGTTCCATTGCCTGTCGGCAACAGCATATACATGCAATTTGAAAGGCACGGTATCCGAAGAGTTACCATTGATGGCGATCAAGGCTTTTCCGACATGATGCACATCTGTTCCGGACAAATCAAACTTCAGACAGGCCACCTGATTTTTCTCTGCCGTTCCGGAGTTTAATTCCACTGCCATTGTTGTCTGATTCCCAAAGTTTTTCCCGATGTTTTTTCCATATTTCACAACGGCATCGGCTGCCGTTTCGACAATTCCCTTTGCGAGGCGTATGGCAGGAATGCTTACCAGCAAAACGGATTGCGGCGGCACCGCTATTTTCAAATTGTGCCCTTCGTATGTATGGCGATAAGCTACTTCTCCATGGCAGGACGGACTTACTTCCTCAACAGTCACAGGAGCGCCGTCGGCTATTTCCAGATCGGAAATGTTGATATCCAGGTGATAGGTGAACAGGTTTCTCTGCACGATCCACATGTAATAAATATGGTCTGTTGCATCGAAGGAAGTGCATACGTCCAGGTCGGCGTCGTCGGCAGTGCAGGTCGTTTCCATCAAATCCCGTCCGTTTTTGAATCCTTTGGCAAACAGTCTGACAACTTCTCCGGTACGCTGAATACCGGAAATATCATAACAATTTTGCTGCTTGGAGAGTGAGGCGCTACCAAAAAGCTTTATTTCGCGTACTTTAACATTTTCGTCGCCGGAAACAAAACGGATTTTATCGGTTGCAACAGGTTCTTTGAATGGGAGATAAGCCTGAACATACAGGTATTTCGTTTGTATGGTACCTTCGATATCCGTCCAGGTATTGTTTTTGCGGTACTGTAATTTCAGGCTGCGCACTCTGTCAGGCCCTGTGTACAGTCCGTAGGACGAGCCGGTATAGATAATAGCGGAACCTACCGTTTGCTTTTTGCCGAGATCAATCTCAATCCACTTTTCGCGGTCGGACGAACACGTCCATGCGGAGAGATCCGATTTATCTCCATCGGTAACCAGATGCGGCGTAACGCCTTCCGACGCTTTTACGGGCTTTCCGGCGGCAATATTGGTAAAAGCGCCTTCCACTATTTTCTCTTTTTGCCATGTCAGGTGATGCCCCGATTTAATGCCTCTCGGATAGGTGCTGCTGGCAGTATTGGCAAATTTGAATGCCCACATGCCATATCCTCCGTTTTTCATGTTGTTGGCGTATATCCCCGCCCATTCCGTAAACAGGGAAGGAGAATCCATTGTCTCCTCCCTGTCAATGAGATAAGCATTCATCCATCGCCCTATTTCGGTGAAAACGACAGGCAACTCCCTGTGTTGCGGATGATTTGCGGTGATGATCCCCCGTATATCCGATATTTTGGACAGGTACCCGGCAGCCGGAAGATTATACGAATGAGTTGAAAAAATATCTATCAGGTCATAATCAATCTTTTTTCCATGATAGTCGGTACGAATTTGTTTCATGATTTCCGCCCACCAATTATTATTACTGCCAGCCGTAACCGGCCCGACAAATTTTGCCTGCAAGGATTTATCGTATAGTTTGTTAACATCTTCCAAAGCACAGCGAACGGCGTCCGATACGATTTTCATGCCGTCCGTCCACTGCTCAATGGTCATGGGGCCGGAGTGACGGTGGTTAGGCTCATTCTGCATGGCAAACATCTCCACGCCACCCTTTTTGCCCGCATAAAAAGCCATAGCGTAGTATCGTTGCCATTGTTTCCACTTATTAGCCCATGTATCGTTAAAATCGGTTGATCCTATTTGCAATACGA
This sequence comes from Bacteroidales bacterium, assembly GCA_031271175.1. Taxonomy (GTDB): domain Bacteria; phylum Bacteroidota; class Bacteroidia; order Bacteroidales; family UBA4181; genus JAIRLS01. Next base: position 21,880 of record JAISWE010000060.1, read on the forward strand.
CGTCTATCTTCAATCGCTGCAACTCTTCGAGCGCATAATCAAATACCATCGTGTTGGTTGATTCGAGCGGTTTCGAAAAGGCCGGAAGAATGGATTCCCATCGGATGTACGGATTATTTTCCGGGCTGTGGCGCAGTTTCTCTTTCCTTGCATCAAAATCTTCCACACGCTTGACGTTTTCGGCATTTTCCACGGCATTTTCCGGAACATAGTCATTCAGCGAAGTCCACACCCTCATGCTGTTCACGCCCGAATAGGCTATCCAGGCCGAGGCATTGCCGCCCGGCATGTAGTATCCCTGATTGTAACCTACATACTTTAATGTCGTTCCCGCGTTCCGTTTCGTAACGGTCACCGAGGCCTGCCGTTTTCCTTCCGGAACCGATTTTGCCGCGACGGACGGCGATAAAGAAGGCGGCAACGGCATATTGGGCGTCAGACTGCCCCATATTTCCATTTCCATGATCCGGATGCTTTCACCGTCATTGGAAAGCAAGCGCAGGCAAAAACTGGTAATCGGCGTTGCGAAGTCAAAACGTATGACGGTTTGCCGGTTTTCAAATACCTCTGTACCTGATATATCCGTCCAATTGGCATCATCCCAGTATTGAAGTTTCAGGTGTTTGACCGACCAGAAACCCGCCGCTTTGTCTTTCTCGTCGGCACGAAGTTCGGATTCCGGTATTCCCGTATGCACAACAACAGCGCCGATATTGTAATATTTTTGCAAATCTACCTCTATTATATGAGGAGGGCGGGCTTCTTTTGCCGACATCCAGCAGGATTCACGGGTGATTTGCCCGTCCGTCAGATTTTTTGCAGGATACGATTTTTCCTGCGACGAAACGGTGACAGGTTTGTTCCATGCAATGTTCTGCGAGGATACGATCGGAAAATATCCGGCAAGCATAAAAATAACGATAATTTGACGCATCATTTTAATAAAAATAATTCATGATTCTTTGATAATTTGACCTTCACTGATACCGCTGTCATTATAACTGTCTATACGGTAACAGTACTTTACTCCCTTTATCAGAATATGCAGCAAAAGCGAGGTCGTTTCATTTCCTTTGACTTGTATGCACTGGTTGAGAAAATCCGGAGCATATCCGAACCTGACCAAATATCCATCCGCATCGCTAACCTTCGACCATGACAAGGAAGCAAAACGTTCATCTTCCGTATGCCGCTGTACCGTAACATTTTCTGTTACCGCAGGAGGCGTTGCATTTCCATGCCCAAACACACGTAAGTCTAATAATGCGAATTTTCCATTTCTTGGAGTATGTACATTTTCTATTTTCATCCATGATGCATTAACAGGCATAGTAAGTTCTGCATAATCATGTGGAACTGCCTTTCGATTGGTCGTCTTGTCCAGTAAAAGACGCCATTTTTTACCGTCGTTGGAAACATATAGTTTATATGCGTGATAATCCGTTGTAAATATGCGGCTTGTGTCGATATCCTGTTCCGCAAAATTGACCTGTACGGCATGGATACGTATTTCCTTTCCAAAATCCATTGCCAGATATTCATCCTGTTCGCCGGTTTGAGCAGACCACCACGTTCTACTGTTTTCATCGCTTGCTTTGTCGGCTTCTTTCCCCAGCAATTCCGACGACGCGATACATTTTTTCCGGAAGGATTGTATCATCCAGTCTTTCACCGTTAGGTCGCTCGGACAGTAATGATATTGAGGTACTTCTATAGGATAATCTCCCAGCGTTGTATGTACTCTCATGCGATCCTTTTCGTCGAAAGAAACAGGAAATAGCGCTATTCTTCGTTCAAAAGGTTCGTGATTTCCTACCCACATCGTAGTGGCTTGCCACCAGTTACCGTATTTATCGCGAAAAACACTGCTATGTCCGGCGCCGCCTATAAATCCGCCTACTTTCAGGGAAACGGGATTATATGCGGCTTCCTGAAAAGGCCCATCCGGATGATCGCTCACCATCACCGCATCGCAATACCATTGGCAGATAGTGCCGGGAGTGGCATATTGCAAGTAATACTTGTTATGGCGCCGTATCACCCAAGCGCCCTCAGGACAGGGCAACCATTTGAAGCGTCCTTTCCATGACGAGGCATCAATTTCGTCGTACAATTCTCTCCTCCCGAAATGATAACCTTCGATACACAGGTCGATACCGGTAATAGGATGCCGTATGGCTTTCTCCGTTCCGGGTATCTCCATAAAAGTAGTATCTACTTCAAAACAGGAGATGGGGTGATCCGGTCCCAAACCGTGATAAAAGAAAAAGCGCCCGTTATCAATCAATAAAGTCGGATCCGCCATCCGTTTCACTTTTCCGCATCTTTCCCATTGGCCGCTTTCGGGATCGGATGAACGAAGAACATCTACTGTCGGTTGTGAGCGGTTGCGATTGTATTTGACAAAATAGATATACCGCTCATCGGCAGCTACCGCAGGAGCCGTGTAATGGTTGCCATTAAGCGCAAAGTCGCGAACAGCCGTATCGAAATAGATGTTTTTCCATGTAATCAGGTCATCCGACACTCTGTAGCCTCCTATATCCATGGTAGTGAAAAGATAATATTTGTCTTTGAATAAGACAACTACCGGATCGGCGGCTGACCGCACATCGGAAGTCAAAGACTGAAATCGCCCCCACCCGTAATCCAGATTTAACGGATTGCAAATGGTCGAAGGAGTTTGCTTTACAGCAGCCGGCGGGCTACAGGAAGATAAACAAATGCCCAAAAATAACATCCAGTGTGTTTTCATTGTTTTGTTAAATTTTTATTCAAACCATGTTTTTTTCAAGATAACGCTCCTGTCTCCCGAATAGGTGATCTTCAATACATCGCTTTCCGGAAGCGGGGTGGACAGCAAAACGACGGTATTACCGGCCAGCATATTGTCCTTCCGTTTTTCGTCATTGATTCCGACAGACAGCCGGATGGGATCATTTTTCGGATTTTCCGCTTCCGTCAGCATCCTTTTTTTCCCCGGAGGGATGCGAATGAAAAAATGACCTTCCCCGAATGCAGTATTACTTTTTTCAACAAAAGTATTACCGCCTCTGGTATAGCTAAACGGTGCAAACGGGCGTCGTCCGCCGGCAACATACTGTATTCCGGGACGGCTGTTCCATCCTCCGACGCCTCCGGCCGTCTGGAAACCCAATTCGTCTGTTTTCAGCGGTAACCTGCCCGCTCCGCTTTCCGGAACAAGCGGAAAGGTATGAAGCAGGAGGCCGTTGTAATATCCTGTTACCAATCCCCGTTCCGATGCAAAATCTCCCCAGATGATCGGACGATCCATCAGTGGGTATAACTCATGTTTGTCGTCAGAGGAGAGATAGTTGATCATGTTTGTCCATAGCCGGTCTGCCGCCGGATCCAGGCCGCAGTGATCCACCAGGTCGAAACCGGACAACAGGATAGACCCGTTTCCGCTGAAATATTCGCAAAGCGCTACGCCCGACAATGCACGGCCATAGTTGGCAAGGATGGCTACTTCTTTCATGTCGGACGATTTTATTTCAAACCCTTGTGTCACAGGATAAATTTGTGGGAATCCCGGTTTCGATTCATCGTATCCGCTACCGTCCGACCACAATTGAAGCATATTGCGTGAAATTCCCGCAAATATCCGGTGGTCGGCACGTTCGGGGTTGATGTTCATACCGTCGCGGTAAGCCAATGCAGGCGACAAATAGCTTTTTTTCCCGTCAGCGCCATCGGGAAACATGGCGTCGTTGGCGCTGTACCGGTACATGACCGTCTGTTTTGGAAGCCACTGCGTATCGAACGTGTCATGATGCTGTTTCAAGCACAACACCCTTCCTCCGTTACGGACAAACCGAGCTATCTGTTTCTTTTGTTGTGAAAGTGTTTTGTCCCAACTGTCTTCTCCGATAATAATAGCCGATGACGGGCTTGCCTCTTCCACTGCGGGCAGGTCGGAATAATCGACACGACATGCGGATAAAAGCGCTCCTGTTTTTCCGATTCGGTCGTACAGATAAAGTTTCCGCCGAGGCTGAATAACCTTTTTCCATGTGGTTTTATCTGCAATGAACAGGCCGGTTTCATTCCGTGCCGTTGGCCTGTTGTTAGAAAACAGACCGACTTTGAGCCTGTAATGGCCTGTGGCAATGTTGTCGGGAATCTGGAGCCGTATGGGAAATTTAGCTGTCTGATAATAAGCTATCGGCGGGATTTCTATTTTCCCTTCCAGTAGAAGTTTGCCTGCCTGCGTTTCCAGGGAATAATGGATTTTCCCGTCAAGCAAAGGCATATAATGGTCGTCGTCATTTACCACATGCAGGTTAAAAACCAGTGCCGTACCGGCATAAATCTGCGTTTTCCACAATTCGATGCTCGGCAGCAGCGGCTGATAGGATATGCGAAACTGTTCGGCAACGGGCTTGGCTTCCATCTGTTCGAAACTTTCGATCCCGTTCCAATGAAAAAACAGGATGGTAAACGGCATTATTCCTGCTAACTTCGGATTTTGCGACCTGAACCGTCTGAAAAATTCCGTTGCATTTTTTAACACGAAAGACTGGTATTCCAATGCAAGTTGTCCCTGTAGCGAATCGGGCGCATGGCCTGTCCAGCATTTTTGAGCACCGGGCTGTTTCGTTCGAGAGCACAGGTTATATCTTCCGTCCACGCCCGTATAGTTGCCGACACATTCGGTAAAGGTGACGGGCTGCGCCTTGCCTTCGTTTTGCCACATTTTTTCGTCCCTCATGTTCATGTAAGTAAGGAAAGTATTGTAATACCATCCCCAATAACGGTGTACATCATATATGTCGCCGCATTTTCCCAATCCGTAACCGGCATTTCCGATGTACAGCCGGTTGGGGTCCCATTCCTTCAGCATGGAATAGGCTTGAGAAAGAAATTCGGCATATTGTTCGCCGATTTTCCCTTCATAGGGCATTTCGTTCGACAGCGTGTAAATCATCATGGAGGGATGGCGTACAAAAGGCCCTAAATCCGATTCCTTATATGCTTCCATGGCTTTTTCGAAATCAACCGGTGGATGATCGGATGTGGCTGTTGTGGGACGCCCGTATTTTCCGCCGTACAGCATCATTCCCTCTTCATCGCATACATCCGCCCACACCTGACTGTCGGGGATTCGCAGGATATTAATGTGGATACTTTTCAAAAAACGGACATAGTCCTGCGCAAATTGCCGGCTTTCTTCCACTTTCCCGGGAATGCCCCTTCCGGGAGGATTGATGGCATTGCCGCGAAGAAAAATCCGGTTGCCGTTCAAATAAAATTGCCCGTCTTTCATGGTAAAACTCCTGAAACCGAATCTGACGGTCTTTTGCGCATCTGAAACCCTCGCCCGCATATAATATAAATGAGGAGAAACCGGACTCCAAAGTTCCGGATGAAGTCCCTGAACGTGTCCTGTAATAGGCAGGTGATCTCCTTTCGTTATATTTTTCCCGCTTAAACTGCCTTCCCACAACAAATCACCTGTTTGGGCATGGAAAATTTCCACCGTCATGGCCGTTGCCGGAATATCGACCGCAGTCGCGATCCGACATTCCCACCGGACGCCGCTACTGTCGGCAAACGGCTGCAATGAAAGAATACGTATTTCCGCACTGTCTTTGTCCGGCTCGTATTGTCGTGTTCCACAAGATACCGAGAAAAAAAGGAAAGCCCACGCGGGAAAAATGGATGTTAATTTTTTAATTTTCAAAACCATACGACTTAAAATCAAAATAATATATTGTGATAATCAAATAAATTGTACAAAGGTAATTTGATTTATTCCATGAATGCAAGTACTGTATTTGCCAACATTGATGCTATATTTGCATGTATGGACAACGTTAGCTATAATCATTTGATCCAATTGAATATGACAGCAATTGCCGACAAATTTATGCCGCTATGATTTTTTTTTGATATTTGACAAAAAATATTATTACCTTTGCGCACAAATTTTGCAGTCATGAGATTCGTCGGAATCATAATCTTTTTAATCGGTTCGCTCAGCATACAAGCGCAAAACACTGTTCGGATGCGCAACAGTGTGGATTCGCTAAGTTATGCGTTGGGCATCATGTTTGGGCAAAATATCAAGGCGGGAGGATTCGAACATATCAATACCGACATATTTGCTCATACCATCGAAATAATACTTTCCGGTTCCCCTTTGCTCATGTCGCCGGACGATGCCCGGGCTATCGTGGACAAAAAATATCAGCAGATACAGCAATTGAAAAATGAACAAAACCTGAAAGCCGGTAAAGAGTTTCTGGCTGCCAACGAACGGAAGCCGGGAGTGATCACACTCCCCAGCGGTTTGCAGTATAAGGCGCTGAAAACAGGTTCCGGGCGCAAACCAACCGCCAACGACAAGGTGATGGTTCACTATCACGGGACATTGATCGACGGCTCCGTTTTCGACAGCTCGGTAGAAAGAAACCAGCCGATAGAACTGACGGTCAGCCATGTAATTCCGGGATGGATAGAAGCGTTGCAGTTGATGCCCGTCGGTTCCAAGTGGATACTGTACATCCCACCGGAATTGGCCTATGGCGAAGACCCGCGTCCGGGAGGGCCTATTGAACCCAATTCCACGCTTATTTTTGAAGTGGAATTGCTTTCTATTAATAATTAGGATTTTTTAATAATAATTCATATAATTAATATCTAATTTTGTAATCTATTTAAATTCAAAAACAAATGAAAAAGTTGACTATAGTAAGTGGTTTTTCCATCATTGCGATGGTAGTAGTATCGTGCGGCAGTAAGCCCAATTACAGTGTATCCCTAAAAAAAGAAGCAGATTCGGCGGGGTACTATCTCGGGTATTTTTATTCCCAACAGATGAAAGGAATAGGTGATGAACTAAACATTGACGCCATTGCCAAAGGATGGCAGGACGGGCGCAATGCTGCTTCCGACAGCATAGCGGAGGTCACCATACAGAATGCGCAAATGTTTCTGAACACCTATTTCCAGAATTTGCAAGTTCGCAACAACACTAAAAATCTGGAGGATTCCAAAGCCTGGATGGAAGAAAACAAGAAAAAACAAGGCATTGTAACGATGCCGAGTGGTTTACAGTACCGCATTATCCAAGAAGGAACAGGCATCCGTCCCGAAAAAGAAGACACTGTTTCCGTCGTGTATCACGGTACGCTGATCGACGGTACTGTTTTCGACAGTTCCAAAGAGCGCAACGATACGGTTGACTTTCCCGTCAGCGGCGTTGTACCGGGCTTCAGCGAAGCATTGCAACTGATGCCCGAAAATTCCCTCTGGGAAGTATTTATCCCTGCCGAACTGGGATATGGCGAAAGGGTAAATCCGCGCGGCCCCATTAAACCCAACAGCGTGCTGATCTTCGAGCTACAGTTGATAAAAGTAAAAAAAGGCGCAAAAACGCAGTAGGAAGAGATGATATCGAATAAAAAGAGGGACATAAACACTCCCTTCTCAGCACATCAATAATGTTGTGATGGATTAACGAATGGGGTATTCAAAAGGCAGGTAGAGATAAAATCCGATGACAAATAAAAACAGCTTTTTGAATCACCTCATTCTTATTTTTCAGCTATGGAACAAAAAGTAAAAGCAGGACTGTTTGGTGTAGGATTAGACACTTACTGGTCACAATTTGAAGGCTTGCTCGACCGTTTGAACGGTTACAGGCAGCAGATAGCAAACAAAATGAGCGAACTCGGCGCCGAAGTCGTCGATGCCGGAATGGTCGATGCGCCGGAAAAGGCCTTCGAGGCCGCCGCCGTATTGAAACGTGAAGATGTGAACATCGTTTTTCTGTTTATCTCCACGTATGCGCTGTCGTCCACCATTTTGCCGATAGCGCGGGAAGTGGATGCGCCTATAGTCATCCTCAATGTGCAACCGACGGCAGCGATTGACTATCA
>JAISWE010000207.1 GCA_031271175.1 Bacteroidales bacterium
GATCATTTTTATCCAACGAGTTGCTAAATTGTTATGAAAATGTTATCTTTGCCCCCTTGGAAAAGTAAATATGTCGTCTGATTTTTCAAATTCTTCGAGTTCTTCCCTGCGGCCGGCAATGACCGCAGGAGCGGTAACGGGCTGTTTGATGCTGTTTTCATCAAGATTGCCGTTTGCTCAGATCATCAATCTGTGCGTTTTTTGCGGAGGTATCTACTATGGGATACGGATTTACCGGAACGATTCGAAGAGCAACCACTACGGACAGTTGTTTTGGGCAGGCGTCCAGACGGCTTTTTTTTCATCGGTGATCATTGCCTTTGCCGTCTATATCGTTGTAAAAGCGGTTAACCCTTCCATATTGGGAACTTATCTGTCTGTGGCGGAACAGCTATTGAACTCGTCGGAAATTCCCAAAGAAATGGTCAGCCAAACGATGGAGCGGTTCAGGGACATCCTTTCGCCGGAATTTCTGTCTTTTGCCTTCATCATTACCTATACCCTGATGGGCGTCTTTGCGGCATCGATTTGCGCGATTTTCCACGTTCACTCCGACGCTGCCTCCCATTCATAATTCATTGTAAGCATGGATCTATCTATCATCATACCCTTGTTTGACGAATCCGAATCGTTACCCGAACTCGTTGCGTGGATTGACCGCGTTATGAAAAAACTGCCTTGCAGTTATGAGATCATCATGATAGACGACGGTAGCCGAGATTCGTCCTGGAGTGTCATTGAAACGGTAGCCCAAAACACCCCTCATATCCATGCCATCCGTTTCAGGCGCAACTACGGAAAATCGGCCGCGCTGTACTGCGGATTCAACAGGGCGACCGGCGACGTGGTCATCACGATGGATGCGGATTTGCAGGACAGCCCGGATGAAATTCCCGAATTATACCGCATGATCAGGGATGAAGCGTATGATCTGGTATCGGGATGGAAAAAAATACGCTTCGACAGCAAATTGACCAAGAATTTCCCTTCAAAAGTCTATAATGCCACTGCACGCTGCATGACCGGCATTCGCCTGCACGACATGAACTGCGGCATAAAGGCTTACAGAAAGGAAGTCGTCAAAAATATCGAAGTGTACGGCGAAATGCACCGTTACATACCGGTATTGGCCTACAAAGCCGGTTTTACCCGCATAGGCGAAAAAGTAGTAGAGCATCGCGCCCGCAAATTCGGCGTTTCGAAATTCGGATGGACTCGTTTTATCAACGGTTTTCTCGACCTGCTGAGCATCCTGTTCGTATCCCGTTTCGGGAAAAAACCCATGCATTTGTTCGGACTGCTTGGCACACTGATGTTTATCATAGGCTTTCTCTCCTCTGCCGGACTTGGCATCCAAAAACTGTATGCGCTTCATCTCGGATTAAAGACGGATTTGGTGATCAACAGCCCGTACTTTTATTTGTCCCTCGTGTCAATGATTCTCGGCACGCAATTATTTTTGGCAGGTTTTTTGGGAGAATTAATTTCAAGAAATTCGGCGGAAAGGAATACCTATCAGATAAAAGAAGAATTATAAACAGTTGGTGTTTGACAATGAAAGAATTGTATATCATTTTGAGTATCGTGTGGATGATGTTGCAGTGGTGTTCGTCGGCGTATGGACAAAGCGACGCCACCATCAAGGCAGCCAAATCGACTGCCGCCTCTGCCGGATTGAAGCAATACCAGAAGTTTTCCAAAAACGACAGTTTGCCCTGGCTGTACGGCGGAGACGCTACGCTGTCCTTTGCCTCCACTTCGTTGTCCAACTGGTCGGGCGGCGGCGAAGATCAGATATCCATCGCGCCTGCGGTCAATCTTTTTGCCAATTTTAAGAAAAAAAGATGGACATGGGAAAACTACGGGATTTTCAATTACAGCCTCCAAAAAAACGGCGAGCGGAAAGCTGTAAAAAACAGCGACAACATTAACCTGGTCACCAAAGTAGGACAACAGATTACCACCAAATGGTTTTATACCGCTTCCATCCTTGCGCGTACCCAATTTTCGCCCGGTTACAAATATTCGGCCAACGACACGATCAGGGTGAGCGATTTTCTGGCTCCCATCTCTGTTTTCCTTTCCATCGGCATGGATTACCGTCCCAACGGCAACATGTCCGTTGTCGTATCCCCGCTGATGGGCAAAGCCACTTATGCGCGGTCGGACGATATGGTGGTGCTGTCTAATGCCGGTCTCGTCACTACCGAAAAAGACTCCACCGGAGCCGACGTCAAAATTCCCCACAAATCGCGCTACGAACTGGGAGGCGGCCTGATTACCTCCCTAAAGGGCAATATTTTCAAAAATAAACTGTCCTACAATACACAGGTGGAACTGTTTTCCAACTATGCGGAACAGCCCGAAAATCTCGATGTCACATGGTGGATTACCGCCAAATATCTGATTTACAAAAACATCTCTTTCGATCTTAGATTCGATTTGCTGTTCGACAACGATAAAAAACCGACCGATGAAAACGGTCAATTGAGAGGAGCAAAAGTTCAAATAAAAAATTATGTGGGTGCAAGTTTGTTTTACCAATTCTAATTGATTATTTTTGCTGCCGTTAATCAAAGTTTAAAAAATGTAATATGATGGAAATAAAAGGAAAACTTTTCAAAAAGATGCCGGTTCAGACCGGACAAGGACGTAACGGAGAATGGAAAAAGCAGGAAATCATTCTTGAACAGGAAGGCACCTATCCGCGTAAAGTATGTGTTGCCGTATGGGGCGACAAGCTGGATATCGCTTCGATAGCAGAAGGCACTATGCTGAATGTTACAGTGGACGTGGAAAGCCGCGAATGGAACGACAAATGGTACACGGACTTGAAAGCGTGGAAAATAGACGTACTGGATGCCAACCAGTCGCCGCAGTCAGGCAGCGGCGACTATCCGCCGCCACCGCCGCCGCCGCCGTCCTTTGAAAGCGGACAGCCGGACGACTTGCCGTTCTAGTCTTGCGGACGGATCGATCCCCGTATGTTTTTCCAAACCCGAAGCCATGAATAATTCTTCCCATCCGTTCGGCAGCATCAATGTATCGAAAATCATCTTACCGATAGTTATCGGTTTGGGAGTAGTGGCATGGCTGTTCTGGCGCGAATTTGACCCGAAAACATTCGACAACATGATATTTACATGGAAAGCCGTGGTTTTTCTACTGCTGGCTTTCATCTTGATGTTTTCACGCGACTTCGGCTACATGATACGCATCAGAGTGCTTTCCGACAATCGGCTGACATGGCGGCAGGCTTTCCGCATCATCATGCTGTGGGAATTTACTTCTTCCGTCACCCCCTCCGCCATTGGCGGTACAAGCGTCGCCATTCTCTTTGTCAACAAGGAAGGCATCAGTTTGGGAAAAAGTTCGTCCATCGTTCTGGCCACTTCGTTTCTGGACGAACTGTATTTTATTGTCATGTTCCCGATTCTGCTGCTGACCGTAAACATCAACAGGCTGTTCACCATCGGCGACCACAGTGGCTTCATCAACGAATTTTTCTGGTTCGCCATCATCGGCTATTCCATTAAACTGGTTTATACGATCATCGTCAGCTACGGGCTGTTCATAAATCCTCGCGGGCTGAAATGGCTGCTGCTCCAGATTTTTCGCCTTCCGTTTCTCAAACGGTGGAAACACCAAATCAACGAGGCGGGTTATGAAATCATTGTCAGCTCGAATGAATTGCGCCGCAAGCCTTTCATGTTCTGGGTAAAAGCATTCGGATCAACCGCTTTTTCGTGGACTTCCCGCTATTGGGTAGCCAATATGATTATACTTGCTTTTTTCTTCCTGCCCAAATTTGGGGATCATTTTCTCATTTTTGCGCGGCAGTTTGTCATGTGGATCATGCAACTGATAGCGCCGACCCCCGGCGGCAGCGGCTTTGCCGAAGGCATCTTTACCCGTTATCTCGGCGACGTGATACCGGTAAACGATCTTGAGCTTGCCGGGTCTCTTGCCGTTGTCCTTGCGCTGGTATGGCGACTGATCAGCTATTACCCCTATCTGATTGTCGGTGCGTTCATCGTCCCGAAATGGATCAAAAACAAATTCGCGGATAAAACCAAAGCGACAACGCCATAGCAGCCATGCACACCGGTTTATTTTTCGGCTCATTTAACCCGATACACATCGGACATTTGGCCATTGCCAACTACATGCTGGAATTTACGGACATGGAACAATTGTGGTTTGTGGTCAGTCCCCACAATCCGTTCAAGCATAAGCACTCCCTGTTACCCGAACGAGACCGGCTGCATCTGGTAAATCTTGCCATTGAGCCGTATCCGCAATACAAGGCCAGCAATGTGGAATTTAAAATGCCCAAGCCTTCATACACCATCGACACACTGACACATCTGTCGGAAAAGCACCCCCAGCGCCGTTTTTCCCTTATCATAGGATCGGACAACCTTAATTCCTTCCGAAAATGGAAAAATCACGAAGCTATCGCAGCGCAGTATCACCGTTTTGTATATCCGCGTCCCGGTTCGGCCGACTGCCTGAAAAACATCGAAAATGCCACCTTAGTGAACGCCCCACAAATGGATATTTCTTCTTCTTTCATCCGATCATCCATCGAACAGGGGAAAGACCTCCCCTTTTTCATGCCGGAAAAAGCATATCAATATATGAAAGAAATGCATTTTTTCAAAAGAAAAGCTTAACTTTGCATAAAATAATATTTATTCTCGAATCAAAACAACAATGCAATGAAAACCATTGTCCATCTCTTTGAAGAATGTGTGGCAAATTACGGTGACAATCCGTTTTTATGGGAAAAGAAAACCGATAAATTTGAACCGACCACTTACCGGCAAACAAGCCAACAAGTGCAGCGGATGGCGGCCGGCCTGCTGAACATAGGAGTGCAAAAGGGCGACAAAATAGCCCTGCTGTCCGAAGGACGCAATGCGTGGATTATCGGAGAACTGGCCATTTTGTACTCCGGAGCGGTGAACGTCCCTCTGTCCGTTAAGCTGGAAGGACGCAACGATCTGATCTTCCGTTTGCAGCACTCCGAATCGAAATTTATCATGGTATCGGGAGGCCAGTTGCCCAAAATCCGCAATATCGCTTCCGAGCTACCCATGATTAAAAAAGTGATCATATTGGACGAACAGCCGGAATACCGCGAAAATGAAATTTTTGTGGAAAAAGTATGTCAAATGGGCGATTTACTTTTATCGGAAAAACCGGATTTTGTGAAACAGGTCGCTGCCCGAATTACCGGAAGCGATTATGCCAACATTAGCTATACGTCCGGCACGACGGCAGACCCTAAGGGTATCCTGTTGACGCACAGGAACTACACCGCAAATGTGGAACAGGCGCTGTCGTTGATATCCATCCCTCCATACTTCAAAACATTGATCATCCTGCCGCTCGACCACTGTTTCGCCCATGTAGCCGGATTTTACAGCTTCATGGCATGTGGCGCAAGCGTAGCAACCGTGAAAACAGGCAAAACGCCCATTGAAACCCTGAAAAACATCCCGCTCAATATCAGGGAAGTACAGCCTCATATACTGCTGAGCGTACCTTCGCTTGCCAAGAATTTCAGAAAAAATATTGAGGCAGGCGTCAAGGCAAAAGGCCGGTTGATGTGGCAACTGTTCAACGTTGCCATGCGCCTTTCCTATTCTTACAACCGGGAAGGATACAACCGGGGAGGATGGCAAAAGTGGTGGATGCGGCCGCTGTTAGCGCTGTTCGACAAACTGCTGTTCTCGAAAATACGGCAGGTATTCGGCGGACAGTTGCAGTACTTTATCGGGGGCGGCGCTCTGCTCGACATCCAGATGCAACGTTTTTACTACGCGCTGGGGGTACCGATGTTTCAGGGATACGGCTTATCGGAAGCTACGCCGGTCATTTCGTCCAACGCATTACGGCGACACAAGCTCGGTTCGTCGGGTTTTCTGGTGCAACCGATGGAGCTGAAAATCTGTGATGCCGACGGTAACGAGTTGCCGACGGGCGAAAAAGGCGAAATCGTCATACGGGGAGAGAATGTAATGGCCGGATACTGGAAAAATTCCGGGGCAACCGCCGAAACGGTGCGCGACGGATGGCTCTACACCGGCGACATGGGTTACATGGATACCGACGGATTCCTCTATGTGACGGGAAGATTCAAAAGCCTGCTTATCAGCAACGACGGTGAAAAATACAGTCCGGAAGGCATCGAGGAAGAAATAGCCACCAATTCGAGCTATATCGACCAGGTGATGCTGCACAACAATCAGGATCCCTATACGGTAGCGTTAGTGGTACCCAACAGGGAAGCCCTGAAAACCTGTGTGAAAACACACAAACTGGAATGGAACAGCCCGGAAGGCAGGCAAAAAGCGCTCGAACAACTGCAACAGGAAGTGGATCAATACAAAAAAGGCGGTATCTATGCAAACAAATTTCCCGACCGTTGGCTGCCCGTAGCTATCGCAGTATTGCCGGAAGCCTTTACCGAACAAAACCAGTTGATGAACAGTACAATGAAAATCGTTAGAGGCAAAATTACCGAACGCTATGCCGATCGGATCCGGTTGCTCTACACGCCGGAAGGAAAGGATATTATCAACGAAGAAAACATGAAAGTCCTCTTATAATCTATAAAAACCAACCATTATGAAACATTATCTGTTATGCCCGCTCCTTTTCCTGTTGGGCGGCACGGCAACAGCACAGCAGGAGATCTTCCTGTACGAAGGCGAACATCTGCCGACGCCGGTAGCGGATGTTTTGACTGAATCAGCCGACCCCAGCATTACGGTGTGGCTTCCTCCAGCCGAAAAGGCAAACGGAAAGGCGGTGATCGTATGTCCGGGCGGCGGATACGGCGTATTGGTGATAGAAAGAGAAGGACATGCCATTGCCCGAGAATTTAACAAGGCAGGAATAGCAGCTTTTGTATTGAAATACAGGCTTCCCTGCAGAAAAAAAGACAACTCGTCATGGCCTTTGCAAGATGCGCAGGCCGCCATCAGGATGGTAAGGCAACGCGCGGAAGAATGGCGCATAGCCCCCCATAAAATCGGCATTATGGGATTTTCCGCAGGAGGACACCTTGCTGCCACCGCCGGCACTCACTACAACACGCCGGTGATCGAAAATCCGGAAAAAACCTCCCTCCGACCCGACTTTATGATATTAGTGTATCCTGTAATCAGTTTTTCAGAAACCATCGGACATACAGGATCGCGCGACAACCTGCTGGGAGAAGCCGCCCCGCAGGAGGAAATAGACCTCTACTGCAACGAACGGCATGTAAATGCTACTACGCCGCCCGCTTTCCTCACTCACGGCAGCGACGACACCGTTGTGCCGACGGCTAACAGCCTCGTTTTCTACGAAAACCTGAGGAAAAACGGCGTGACAACTGAAATGCACCTCTATGCCAAAGGCGAACACGGCTACCTCTCACACCCGCCTTTCGACGAATGGTTCGGCAGATGCCTCTACTGGCTGGCCAACCTCGAATTTCGACAGTGAGCCGTTATGTGATGCGAAATAACTATTTTTTCTTACTCTTGAAAATCAATACTCCCACAAATCCTGTTCCCATTCGAAGATTTCATTTTCAATTCTTTGGGCTTCGTAAAGTGCATCTATTCCCGAAGCGTATTCTTCGATCGTCCGGTTGTTATACACGTTGGAGATTTGATAAATATGACCGTCATAGCGGTGCTGCATGAGGAAATCATCAAATGACTGTTCCTGCGAATCGTTGAAACGGTTGAAAACCGGATGGCGCGACAGAATGGATCTTGCTTCGGGCACATATATCCACATGGTTTTTACCATTTGAAGCTCTGCTCCGCCTCCATCCTCTTCGCTTTCACTGCTTCCATCGTCCCTTGAGAATACCCGGATAGGGCAGATGCCGATTACTTCGCGATTCAGTATCGAATGTTTCTTGTCGAAGTAAATCTTTTCTTTGACAAGAAATTTCTTTACCTGATCGGTCTGACGGCCTACCACTCTTTCCTGGGCGATCATGTTTCCGTCGGCGTCGGATACTTGAATCGTATCGTGCTTGGCGCCGAACTGTACGTCTAACTGTTCTCCGGTAAGCGGATGAACAAATTCGTTGTTCGGATCGCTCGTGTCGTAGGCGATGATTTCACCGCTTTCAACTGCTTTCAACAGCAAATTGGTCAGATTGACACGGCTACCGATATTTTGAGTAGGATAATACAGCGGCAGATTGCGTTTCTCGCGAAGATCTACCATCCGCCAAATGGTTTTACTGAACAACACATCCGCTTCCCTTACGTAAGCATAAGGGATGGGCTTTTTACCGGGGATATTTTCCTTGATATATACTTCCCGCTTGTAATCCAGCATTGTGTTGGACGAATCGGGAACTACCGTTTGTTGTCCCCACGCGAATGGATGACTTATCATCCATATTCCTAAACTCAAAAATATACTTTTTACGCTTTTCATAAAATACAATTAATTGATGGTGAAGGCAACGGCAGGCAATTCTCTGGTGCTGCCGTCCGGCCCGACTACCTTAATATCTTCAAAATAAACTTTGGAACCTTTTGACAGGTTGTTGATCAGTGCTTTCTGGTCTGCGGAGATATTGGTTCCCTTGGTGGGTTTGGTCTGGGTGAAGCCTTTCAATACTGCCGAGACGGAAAATTCCGTCACACGAAATTTCAGGTCGAAATCGAAATTTTCCATTTCCGCCTGTACTACCATTTGTGCTGCCAGCGTTGCCTTGTCAATTTTTCCGCCGATTTTTCCGGCCACTTTTGCCACAGGATTGGGAACGGTTTTCACGCGATAGGATTGTGCTCCCATTCTCTTGGTTTGCCCGTCGATATTGGCGTCAACTGTCACTACCGCTTCGACTCCCGCTCTGGTAGGCCGCGCCACCCATCCGGCGCCCGAACGGGTGAGGTTTCCGTTGGTCATGCGGGCGCTGATTTTATCGGTCGGCACGCCTGAAACGGAGATACTGATGGGATTATCCACGCCTATGTAGAGTACGTTCATTTTGGTGGCGGAAACTACGGCTTCGGCTTTGCCTACCTGATATTCACCCTGGAAGGGGCGTTTGATGTAGGTGCCGTCGGGGTTGAGCAATCGCAAGATGCCTTCCCATTTGACAGGCCCCACGTTGTTGGCGGCAGCCCGGAATACGGCTTTTCCTGATGCATCATACGACAGGGGATGGCCTCCTCCGGCTATTTCATAGTCGATGGTGCCGTTGGCAAGCTTTTTCGGTACTACTTTTCCGATGATCACTTCCGGTTTCTGCAAACTGTCGTAAGCAGCCAGAATGACGCGCGCTTCGTATTGGCTTCCCTGTAAAACATAGCTGGATTTTGCCAGAACAAGGGCTTCCACTGTGTTTACTTTCAAGGCGCCGGCATCGATCTGGCTCAACAAGTGCTGCGTTATTTCCGCTTCCACATTGCGTACATCGCTTTGAAATTTGGTAAGGTTGGTCACTACCGCTATCAAGGGAAGATGCTCGAAATAGGAAACTTCCCAAGACATGGGAGGTTCTCCGCGTTTCTTGGCGGGCTTGTCGGCCGTACTCAGCGATTTACTGATTGAGGTGGCGATGATCGTATCTTTTTCGGCCACCAAATCAACGACAAAATCCCTGAATTTATCAATCTTGTCTTTCAGTTCCTTTCCTTTACCGTTCACCATCATGACTTTAGCCGGTTCGTCATTATTGTCCTTGGCGTTAATCTCCTCGTCATTAATGACAGTACTTTCCTCCGATATCATTTTACCGCCCTGGAATATCTCTATAGTGGCGTCTGTCACTGCTTTAGCATCTTTTCCATCGGCAGCCCGAATAATTTCGGCTTTCAACTCTTGCATATCTTCCACTAACCGGTCTGCTTTTTCACGCACTTCCGATGCTTTTTTCTGCCACGGACCTACTTTTTCCTTGGAAATTTCCATCTGCTTGTCAAATTCGGCATAGATGGTTTGGTTTTTGGCGGCGAAATTGATGGTGGTCTTGAACAGGCCTTCATCTACGAGTACAAAAGAATCCAGTATGTCTTTCGATACATTCAGCGCTAGCATGGATGTAAGCACCAGATACATCATACCGATCATCTTTTGTCTCGGGGTTTCTTTACCGTGAGCCATATTGATTATTTACTTGAATTAGTTAATTATTTTAGAATGATTATTATCCCCTTAAACTCATAGCGCTCAGCATATTGCCATATATCGTGTTGAGCGATGCCAGATTTTTGGTCAAGCTGGATATTTCTTCGCGGTAACGATGGGTTTCCTCGACGGAGGCACTCATATCGGTCAACATTTTTTCCAGGTTACCGTAAACGGTTTTCGACTTTTGGATATGATCGTTCGTATCGCGAAGTTGCAGTTCATATACTGCATTGAGGGCGGACAGACTTTTGTTGACATCACCCAGATTGCTGATAAAATGCTGGCTGTTCTCGCCTATTGCAGCAAATGATTGTGATGAGTTGTTCAGGGAGTTGACGGCCTGTTGCATACCTACCGCGCTTTGCTGGAAGACGGCATTGATGTTGCCTACGGACTCCGCGGCTGTATTGATGCTGCTTACGTATTTGTTGGTAGCGGTGGTTGCATCCGACACTTGTGAGATGGTATTGGCCGTAGAGGTCAATTTTTCAAAGGAAGACCCCAAACTTTTTATCAAGGCGGGATCTATTCCGCCCAAACCTCCCATCAGGTCGTCAAACCTTTCGATAGCGCCCGAATTTCTGGTGATTCCTTTCACGGCGTCCAATTCGTCGGGATCGGTCATACCTGCCAATTCGGGATATACCAACGTCCAGTCCAACTCTTCGTGTACCGGCTCGAAGGCAGAGAAAAAGAAGATGACGGCTTCCGTTCCCAGCCCAACTGTCAACATGACCCCTGCAAAAGGCCAGTGTTGGATTTTAAACAATGCACCAATGATTACTACCGATGCGCCCCAGCCATATAATTTGGCCATAAATTTTTTCCATCCGGAACTTTGTGTTAATTCAGCAAGACTCATATAAATATTTATTAAAACTGTTTGTATTAAATTAATTACTCTCTTTATTTATTATTATGATTTAACTTTATGATTGATTCAATTAAGTGAATTTCCAAGATAATCGCGAATACATCTAAATCCGATGTAGGATGTGGCAGTATCCTGATATTCGTATGCGCGCGTGCTTACTTGCGTATAGTATTCGATATCTTTCCACGATCCGCCGCGAACGACTTTTCGTTTCATAACGGCCGGTTCGTCTTTGCGGGCATTGTATTGATAATCGGGGTTGAAATCGTGGGTGAAGCGATAAGCCGATTCGTCGTAAGCGCTTTTAGTCCATTCCGCTACGTTGCCGGACATGTCGTACAATCCCCATTCGTTGGGCTGGTAGGTTCCCACGCGGGCAGTGCGGGCGGCGCCGTCGTCGGCGTAGTTACCGCGCAAGGGTTTGAAGTTGGCCAGAAAACATCCCTGACTGTTGCGAGTGTAGGGACCTCCCCAGGGATATTTCGAATTTTCGAGACCTCCGCGCGCCGCATATTCCCACTCGTATTCGGTGGGCAGGCGGTAATGATGTACGAAAGGATCTCTGTTTTTGCTCAAGGCATTGTTCAGCAACTCCGTACGCCAGATGCAGAAGGCGTTTGCCTGTTTCCAATTGACGCCTACCACCGGATAGTCGTCGTATGCGACATGCCAGAAATACATTGTGGCAAACGGTTCATTGTAGGAATAGGAAAAGTCGCTCACCCAGCACAGCGTATCGGGATATACCGGTACCTGATCGTGCATTACGAAAGCCGAACGGTCTTTCACTTCAACTTTTTCGCCCAATGCATCGAATGCAAAGCCATGATATTCCTTCTTTTCGAAATCATAGCGGTTGCTCGGATGTGCTGCCTGTTTCATATCTACCCAGTAATAGTCATAGATTAACTTACGGGTATCCACTTCTTTCCGTCCGAAAAACCGTTCGTTTTCAGGATAGTAAAACTGTTCCAGCGTTTCTGCCTGGGTTTCGTCTTTTCGGTTGAATTTGGTATCCCAGTTCAGCGGGCGTTTGTCGTCGTCTAAAGCTTCGTATGTTTCGCCTTCTCTCAGGAACCCTTCTATTCCTTCTTTGGCGAGCGTGCGTCGCATGATGGAGTCTTTCACCCAATAGACAAACTGTCTGTATTCATTGTTGGTGATTTCGGTTTCATCCATGTAAAACGCATCTACGGTAACCGTTTTGGAGAGGGCATTTTGCGACCATGCGACGTCTTGATCGCTTGGTCCCAGCGTGAAATGTCCCGAAGGAATGAAAACCATACCGAAGGGTTGTGCTTCGAAATACTTGCTTCGTCCTTGAACTCCGGTCAATTCTCCATTGCTTCCGCTTCCACAACTACTTAAAAACAAGACAACTGAAAAACTTATTGGTATTAAAAACCTCTTCATATTTATTACTTTTTTATTGGCTGCAAAGTTATTACAAATATCTGACACTTTTATATTTTTTTATTATTCTTTCTTTAATTAAATTAAAACAATAATTCACTATTATTTCATGAGAGCCGCCAGAATAGCGTCTCACATCGGTATAGGAATAATCGTAGGAATATCCCACTTTCAATCCGTCGAACAACTCCATGCCTATCATGGCAATCAGCGCATCGTTCAGCCGGTAAGCCACTCCTCCCCAAAATTTTTTATTGTACATTACATTGAGGTTGGCTGTCAGCTGCGATGAGGTTCCGTCGGAATAGGCCATCACGGAGGGGTCCAGTTCCCACACCGGATTTTTCATCGGAATCAGGCAACCTGTACTCAGGTAATAATGCCGTTTCAGGGTGAAGTTGGAAGTGTTTTTTTCCTTATACTTCAAATCCGGCTGCAAAAGGTGGGTGGAGGATAACCCCAGATAAGCGCGTTCGCTGCGGTAGAATAGCCCGAAAGCCATGTCGAAAGCCATGATGCTTTCTTCTGCCGCCGGTATGGACGGATCGGTGTCGGCGCTACCATTGGGAATGTACCATGAGGCCTTTAATGCCTTATTGAGAAAAATCCCACTGATGCCGATGCCCAATTTTCCGGGACCTACATTCATACGGTAGGCATAATCCAGCCCGATGCTGATATCTTTATTGAACCCCAGGACATCGTTGGTGATATTCAGCCCTGCCCCGTGCTCGGCTCCGAAAAGCCGGAAAGGCATGTGCGCCGAAAAAACCGACGTTACCGGAGTTCCTTTCATTCCTACCCATTGTTGCCGGTGTAGCGCCGTGGCGCAAATTGCGTCGCGGCTTCCAGCATAACCCGGATTGAAAGTCAACTGACTGAACATGTATTGACTATACTGCGGATCTTGCTGGGCTACAACTCTGTCAAAGAACATCATAAAGCCGCATAAAAGTACTACCTGCAACCTTTTCATCTGAATCGCAATTCTTTT
Organism: Bacteroidales bacterium; assembly: GCA_031271175.1. Classification (GTDB taxonomy): domain Bacteria; phylum Bacteroidota; class Bacteroidia; order Bacteroidales; family UBA4181; genus JAIRLS01. The sequence continues at coordinate 13,443 of JAISWE010000207.1, forward strand.
TAATTGTTATACGATATTTATCAAAAACGTAAAATAACAAAAAAAATTGTTCTCCACCAAATATTGCTTGCATTTTTTATGCTCTTTTCAGGATATATATACCGAATAGTGGAAAAAAAAGTTACATTTTTTGTGAAAAAAAAGATTTTTTTTTATCCGAACATGATTGTAATCTTCTTTTCATCAGATATATATACTTTTTCACGGGTATAAAAAAAAGTCGAAGTTGAAAAACTTTTTATGCTTTATTTAATCCGTTCAGTTTGTGAAATATTTTCCACCATCGGTCGGGGATTTCCTGTTCTGTAGCTTTGGCATAATCGTCGGGAGTGCAGGCGATGTATTCGAGATTTCCGTCAGCAGAAGGCACTTCCATCCACCAGCGTTCGGTTTTGATGTTTTTGAAGAAACAGAGGTGAGAATTGTGCTTGTCGTGCAGAATCATGTATTTTTTGAAATGATGCGGTTCGTTTTTAGGGTGTTCCGTATTGCGGCGCTTGACGCCTTCCATGAAATACCACGCTATTTGTGCCGCCAGTTTAACGGTGATGTACTGCAAGTCGTTTTGCGGCAGCACGTCGAAGATGCCCATGCATTTGCAGCGGTTGCCCAGTCCGGCGTAATAGGCCAACTGGCAGGCTTCTTCTCCTGTGAATCCGTTGGGCGACGGAAGGGATGCTGCGGGTGCGTCTGCGTGTTTTACGGCGTTCATACTCAGTGCGAGCAGGTCGGTGTCGCGTATGGCCGGTTCGCAACTGCGCATGTTCCCGGTGGCTTCTCCCAGCCGGTAGGTTTCGAAAAAGCGTTCTTTCATGAAATTCAAATCTTCCGGGTCGTTGTAGTAGGACTGATATCCTATATTGCAGAAATGGCCTGAGAATTTGTCGGCATGATAAATAAGGTCGTTCAGGGGATGGTGGGTTTCGCAGTCGGGCAAACGCAGGTAAGGAGATATGGCCGTCAGGGTGGGACGGTGTGGTTCGAGCGCCAGATAACTTCCGTAGATGAGGTCGGAAGTGCCGCCTAACATCAGGGTGACGATTTGTAAATCCGCCATTTCGTTTAGCACGTGTTGTATGCCGAAGTAGGTGTCGGTGAGGGTGTTGCCTATTCGCAGGTTGCCGAGGTCAACGATGTCGCCGGCGGAGCCTGCCGACAGGACGTACAATTGCTTGCGCATCTGTTCCGGCAGTTTGATTTCTCCCGCGCAGCCGGAAAACCGGTCTTCCGGAACACCCAAAAGGGCGATTTTGGCGGTGGCAGGAATTTTTAATCCCGATCCGTTATTCATTATAATATGGTGTCCCGCTTTTCCCTTTCCCGGAGGGATCAGGTTTTCCTCTATCGGTATCAGATAATCCTCGATGCTCATTTTTTTGCGGTTTTACGGGATGCCGGCGGTTTTTTCGCAACGGTTTTTGCAGCGGCGGTTTTACGGGATGCCGACGGTTTTTTCGCAACGGCGGTTTTCGGTGTGGCGGCTTTCGGTGCGGCGGCTTTTTTCTTTTTTGCCGATTTTTTTTCCGGTTTTTCGGCTGCCGTCTTTTTGACGGACGTTTTTCGCCGCGGTTTATCCGCGTTTTCTGCTACAATTTTCATGCATTCGTCGTAACTGAGCAGTTCGGCGTCCTTTTTGACGGGCAACTTGTAATTTTCTTTCCTGTAGCAAAGATAGGGGCCGAATCGTCCTTTCAATATTTGAAGTTCGGCATCTTCTTTAAATGTCTTTATCAGGCGGTTACGGTCGGCTTCCCGTTTGGCTTCTATGACTTCTATTGCACGTTCGAGGGTAACGGATAGCGGATTGTCCGTAGCAGGCCGCAGGGAATAGAATTTGGAGTTATGCAGCAGGTAGGGGCCGAAACGACCTACGGATGCGGCGATATCTTTACCTTCGTACTGTCCGACCTTGCGCGGAAGCCGGAACAGTTGAAGCGCTTCTTCCAGTGTGATGGTGTCCAGCCGTTGGTTTTTCAACAGCCCTGCAAAGCGCGGTTTTTCGACATCCGATGCTTCGCCGATCTGCACCAGCGGGCCGTATTTTCCGATTTTTGCAATTACCGGTTTGCCGGATTCGGGGTCGATGCCTAATTTCCGTTCTCCCACGCTTCTTTCCGATGTCTTGACGGTGGCGTCCACCTTGTCGTGAAAAGGACGGTAGAATTTGTCGATCATCTTCGTCCAATTCAATTTGCCTTCTGCGATTTCGTCGAACTCTTTTTCTACGGATGCGGTGAAATTGTAGTCCATTACATCCGTAAAATGATTGAGTAGAAAATCGTTGACAATCATACCGACGTCGCTCGGAAAGAGTTTTGCTTTTTCAACGCCGGTCATTTCCGTCCTGATGCTTTCTTGGATTTGGTCGCCGGTGAGCGTGAATACGACAAATTTTCGTTCCGTGCCCGGTTTGTCTTCTTTCGTTACATAACCGCGTTGCTGTATGGTGGAGATGGTGGGCGCATAGGTGGAAGGGCGTCCGATGCCGAGTTCTTCGAGTTTTTTCACCAGGCTTGCCTCGGTATAGCGGGGCGGATGGTGGGTAAAACGCTGTATGGCGGTGATATTGTCCGCTTCAAGGTTTTCTCCTTTGCGCATGGGCGGCAACAAACCGCTGTTCCCGTCTTCGTTTTCATCATCTACAGATTCGATGTAGAGTTTCAGAAAGCCGTCGAATTTAATGACTTCTCCTGTGGCGACGAATTTTTCGGGCGTAGTGGAAATGTCGATGGTGATGACGGTTCTTTCCAGTTGGGCATCGCTCATCTGGGAGGCAATGGTTCGTTTCCAGATCAGTTCATAGAGTCGTTTTTCGTCCCACGATCCTGCTGTTTCCGGTTTATCCAGATAGGTGGGACGAATGGCTTCGTGGGCTTCCTGCGCACCTTTGCTTTTGGTTTTGTACTGTCTGGGAAAGACATAACTTTTGCCGAAAAGCGAAGCAATGACCGTTTGAGCGGTGTTGATGGCCACGTCGGCCAGATTGACCGAGTCGGTACGCATGTAGGTGATTTTTCCTGCTTCGTAGAGTCTTTGGGCTATCGTCATGGTCTTGCCGACCGAAAAGCCGAGTTTGCGGCTGGCTTCCTGTTGCAGCGTAGAGGTGGTGAAAGGCGGTGCGGGCGATTTTCTGGACGGTTTGGTGGTAACGTCCGATACCTGATAACGGGCGGATTTGCATTTTTCCAAAAAAGCCAGCGTTTCTTTCGGGGTGTCGAAACGGGTGTTCAACTCCGCGTTCAGGTTTTTTTCGTCTTTGCCGACGGGAAGGAACTTTCCATTGATTTTGAAAGAAGAAGCGGGCTTGAAATTGAGGATTTCGCGCTCGCGTTCCACCAGTAACCGCACTGCTACCGACTGTACCCGTCCGGCAGACAATGAAGGCTTCACTTTTTTCCACAGCACCGGCGACAACTCAAAGCCTACCAGCCGGTCGAGCACGCGGCGCGCCTGCTGCGCATCCACAAGGTTTTTGTCGATATCGCGCGGATGTTGCACGGCATGAAGAATGGCTTCCTTGGTTATTTCATTGAAAACGATGCGTTTGGTGTTTCCTTTTTTCAATCCCAGCACTTCCGCCAAATGCCACGCAATGGCTTCTCCTTCGCGGTCTTCATCGGAAGCCAGCCAAACCGTTTCCGCCTGTTTGGCGCTCCTTTTCAAGTCGGCTACTACCGTTCCCTTGTCTTCCGATACAATATAGTGAGGTTCGTAATTGTGCGCAAGATCAATCCCCAGATTCTTCTTTTCCAAATCGCGAACATGGCCGAAGCTTGATTTTACAAGAAAATCTTTACCAAGAAATTTTTCAATGGTTTTGGCTTTTGCCGGCGATTCAACAATGACTAAATTTTGCTCCATCCCAATGATTTTGAAAAAATGATGCAAAGAAACACAATTCGCCGCTGATGTTCAAAAATTTTATCGAATTATTTTTATCCTGCGCCGATTTTATTGTGCAATATGCTGAGTTACTGCTATTTTCTTAATAACACTATTTTACGAAGGAAAAAAGATACCAACATTTTTTTTTATTCCATTTATCGGTATTATCTTTGTATTATATTAATAATCGTCAAAAAATCGCATCAAATTATGTCAAACCGACGGATTTTTTTAAAACATTCCGCTGTTTTGGGGATAGGCGCCATATTATATCCGGCGTTGAACGGATATGCGTCTGCCGGCAAGCCACAACCGGCTTCCGGTTTTGATCTCTGGCAACTCCCGCTACATCACGCCGGGCCGCAGGGCAATGCATACGTTTTCCGGACAAAAGGCGGGAAAGTGATTGTCATGGACGGCGGAGTTGCCGGTGAAACGGAATATTTACGCGGATTTCTCGCCCCTTTGGGCAACGAAGTGGCGGCATGGTTCGTTTCCCATCCGCACAGTGACCATATCGGCGCGCTCAATGAAATTCTGAAAGCGCCCAAAGGCATCAGCATCAAGGCTGTTTATCATTCGGAACTTTCTCGTGACTTTTACGGAAAAGTGGAACCGGAAAGAAGGCCTCTGACGGAAGAGTTTTACGCCAACCTGAAAAAGACGGACGCGCAGGTGGTTGATGTCGCCGAACCGGGGCTGACCGTTGCAATCGACGATGTTCAATTCAAGATTCTTGCCGTTAAAAATGAAGAACTGACCGTGAACGCGTACAATAATTCCAGCATGATTATCCGGGCCGGCGATACCGCCCGTTCCGTTCTTTTCCTCGGCGACGCGGGCATTGAAGAAGGCGACAAGATTTTAAACGGAAGCTTTCGCAAGGAGTTGGACTGCGATTACCTGCAAATGGCACATCACGGTCAGAATGGCGTCAGCCGGGAGTTTTACCGGTCTATCCGGTTTAAAGCCTGTTTGTGGCCTACTCCGCTTTGGCTCTGGAACAACGACGCTGGGGCGGGATTCAATACCGGCCCTTACAAGACGCTTGAAACCCGCGCATGGATGGAAGAACTCGACATCCGAAAACATTTTGTTATGGCAGACGGACTTTGTTTGATAAAATGATGATCCTTACGCTTGAACTTTCCCGGCAGGGAAGAATCGACGGGCGGAGTTATGGATGACAAGATAGCATTTCGTACCAATAGCTGGGACAAAGAGGACAAAGAACTCGACCGGTCGCTGCGACCTGCCGGTTTCGACGAATTTTGCGGACAACAGAAAGTGGTGAGCAATTTGAAGGTGTTTGTGGAAGCCGCCCGGATGCGCGGGGAAGCACTTGATCATGTATTGCTGCACGGGCCGCCGGGGCTGGGTAAAACGACGCTGGCCAATATCATTGCCAACGAACTGGGCGTCAATCTCAGGCTGACGTCGGGACCCGTATTGGACAAACCCGGTGATTTGGCCGGTATTCTTACCAATCTCGAAAAGAACGACGTGCTGTTTATCGATGAGATACACCGTTTAAGTCCGGTGGTGGAAGAATACCTGTATTCCGCCATGGAGGACTATACTATCGACATATTGATAGATAAAGGCCCCAGCGCCCGTTCCGTCCAGCTTACGCTGAATCCCTTTACGCTGGTAGGCGCCACCACTCGTTCGGGGCTGCTGACCAGTCCGCTGAGGGCGCGTTTCGGCATTACTTGTCATCTGGAATACTACAATGCCGACATACTCACCGGTATCATTGAGCGCGCCGCCCATATCCTGCGTATGCCTATCATTCAGGTGGCGGCGGTGGAAATTGCTTCCCGCAGTCGCGGCACTCCGCGTATCGCCAATGCCTTGCTCCGCAGGGTACGTGACTTTGCGCAGGTAAAAGGCGATGGAACCATTACGCTGGAAATCACACGTTATGCGCTGGATGCGCTCAACATCGACAAGCACGGATTAGACGAGATGGATAACCGTATTTTACGCACTATTATAGAAAAATTCCGCGGCGGCCCGGTCGGGTTGTCCACTATTGCCACCGCAGTCGGCGAAGACCCCGGTACCATCGAGGAAGTGTACGAACCTTTTCTCATCAAGGAAGGATACATCAAGCGAACCCCCCGCGGACGGGAAGTCACCGGCATCGCCTACGCTAACTTAGGCCTCAACCGCTACAAGGATCCCGATTTTTTGTTTTGACCCCGAATACCATTTTCAAAAATAAGTTGTACCTTTGCCCATGTCATTTGTGGCCATTTCTGCCTCAGTGACGAAAAAAGAGCTTCCTTTGAAGACTTTACCAAACAGGGAATGTAAAAACGATAGTGCATGAAAAAAATCATATACGGAATACAGCAGATAGGCATTGGGGTACACGATGCGGACGAGGCTTTTCGCTGGTACGGGCGGATGCTGGGGTTGGATGTTAAGGTGTTTGACGATAGCCATACGGCTACTCACATGGCTCCCTACATGGGAGGCGTTTCGCACCGCAAGCACGCCATACTTGCCGCTAACATGCAGGGAGGAAGTTGTTGTGAGATATGGCAGTACACCGACCGTACCCCCTGCCCTCCCGCCGAAGAAATATCGGTAGGCGCTCTGGGCATATATGCCGCTAAAGTTAAGGCGAGGAACATCGACGAGGCATACGCGGCGTTGAAAAACAAAGGAGCGCACATCATCGGCGATATTGTCCGCACCGGCGATCAGCCCTTTTTCTTTATGAACGACGGCTGGGCTAACAAGTTGCAGATCGTGGAGGCAAAGGACTGGTTCGGGAGGCGGCGCACGCCGACGGGTGGCGTCTGCGGATGCATCATCGGCGTGAGCGACGTGGAGAGGTCGTTGCCGCTGTATAGCGGCGTGCTGGGCTATAGCAGGATCCTTTCCGACGAGACGGGCGTTTTCCCCGATTTGGCGCCGCTAAAAGGGGGATACCGGCGGATACGGCGGGTGTTGCTTGCCCGCGCCGAAGAACAACGGGGCAGCATGGCTGCGCTACTGGGACACAGCCGTATAGAACTTGTCCAATCCCTATCGGAAAAACCTGACAGGATTTTTGAAGGACGGTTCTGGGGCGACCTCGGCTTTATACATCTCTGTTTCGACATCTACGGCATAGAAGCGCTGAAAGCCGAGTGCGCCGCTGCCGGATTTCCCTTTACCGTTGAAAGCGACAGCGCCTTCAAAATGGGAGATGCCGCCGGCCACTGGAGCTACCTCGAAGACCCGGACGGTACCCTGATAGAGTTTGTGGAAACCAAGAAAATACCCCTGATGAAAAAATGGAACTGGTACCTGCATCTTGAGAAACGCGACCCACATAAGCCCCTTCCGCGATGGCTGATCAGCGCCCTTGCACTGAATCGTGTGAAAATACGGGAAGAGGACGCAACGCAGCGCCGTTGAAAAGGATTGGCAGGGGCATGGGACGGTATGAACTATTTTCCGTCTTTATTTGTTTTTCAGTTCCTCTGCTTTTTGATTGGCAGTTTTCATGATGTTTTCCGCTTGTTTGTCGGCTTCCTGTTCAATCTGTCGCGCTTTTACTTCACCTTCTTTTCGGAGTTTTTCAGCCAGCGCTTTGGCGGCGGCTTTCTGAATGGCATTTTTGGATGCGGCTTCCCGTTCCAACTTGTCGGCGGCAGCGTTGGCTTCCTTGCGCGTGGTTTCCGCCAGTTGTCGCGCCGAACTGCGAACCGTTTCCACCTGTTTTCCAGCATCCGCCAAAAGGTTGTTGATTTGGGCGTTCACTTCTTCCTTTAGCTGTTCTTTTACTTCTTCCACTTTTTGTGTTACCGTTTCTTTCACTGCCTCGGTGATACTGCTTGTCATATCGGCCAGGCTGAGTTTCACTTCCGGCTTGGTAACCGTTCCCCGCACAAGGCCTGTAATAGACAGTTCCTTGATGGATGCGCCGCCCGGTATGGAATTGAGGAGATCGGCAGCGCCTGCGGCCGAGGGAGGTATCGAGGCTTTCATGTCGTAGTTCAGCGACATATCCAGTCCCTGCCCGCCGGTCATGACCACTTTAGCCTGATGAACGGAAAACTGTACGGGGTCAACCAGTACCAATTGTCCGTCTTTTATCTCAAACCTGATGTTCATGTCGGCAGGCGATACGGTGCGCCACTTTTCGTTTTTCAGCAAGTCGGCCATTGTTCCGAACAGTTTTGAGTTGCGGATTTCCAAGCGGTATGTCTGCAACTGTCCTTTGGAGGAAACGGTATTGAGGATGGGACTCATCGTTTTATCCAGCAGGCTATTCAGGGTAATATCGGCGGATACTTGTCCGGTGTAGTCTTCCGGTTTGTCAAACATTTTTTCGAGCATGGAGAACGAGTTGAGTGCGGAAGTGATGTCGAAGCGGGAGATGCTCATGTGGAAATCGACAGTCGGTTTTTCGGGATGCTGCGTGTTGTAATCGCCGTTCAGCAGCAGGCTTCCGTTCAGCATGTTCATGCCGAGTTTGTCCATGGTAACAATGCCGTCTTTGATCGACAGATTCCCGATAATACTGTTGATGCTCAGCTTGTCGAAGAAGAGATAGCCGATGTTGGTCTTGACTTTAAAGTCGATATTTTGCGGAATTTCAATAATCGACATGGCAGTGGTGTCGGCGGGTTCGTTGGTGTCGGCGGGTTTGGCAGCATCCGTTGTTTCGGTACTGTCTGCCATCCATTCGTTGAGGTCAATGGTGTTGGAAACAAGAGAAAGGTCTCCGCGCACGGTTGCATTTTTGAACACATACGGAATGAAATTTTCGAGCGAGCCTTTCAGCGACAGGTCTGTACGTCCTGTTATCGCAGTGAAATCGACCAGACTGACTACTTTCGGAGTGAAATCAAGTTGCGTTTTTGAGATTTTTATTCCTTGCGGGAAATCGGAACTTTGGAAAGTGAAATCCGTCAGTTGCAGACTTCCTGTTGCCTGAAAATCTTCATACTGTTCTTTTTCGAGCGTGGACAGGCGTCCTGCCAGCGAAAGTTTGCAGGTTAAAATTCCGTTTAAATTGGTATTTTCCAACGGGATAATGTCCGATAAGGAATTGAAATCGACTTTGCCGTTGAAACTTCCGGCGATCTGCATATCGCTTTCGGGAGTTTTGACGTGCAGCTGTACGTCGAAGGGATTACCGGCCATTTCGAAATAAAACTTGTTCACATCCAGCGTTGTACGGTCGAATACCGCACCGTCGTAGAATGCTTTGACGTCGATGGCGATTTTATCGACCGATTTGGGCAGGTCGGGATATTTGAACATGGCGTTGTCCACTGTCAGATGGATGCCGGCGGAAGGCATTTGTTTGTCATTGTAAACGCCTTTAACGTAGCCGTCGAGCGTTAGTTCGCCTGTGGTCTGTACGGTTTCAAAATCCGTCATGTATATGGCGGGAATCAGCGAGAGCAGGCTTTTGAAGCCGGTACGGCCTGTGGCAAAGGCGATATCGGTCATGATGTCATCGCCGGTCATGCTTACCGAACCGTCGAATTTCAGAAGAATGTCATTGAGATGGAAGCGGTTGTCTTTGAATGTGAAAGCCGTGTTTTTCATGTCGGCGGCAATGTCCGATACGAAGCCGACGCGGGCTTGCCGGAGCATTTTTATCCCGTCCGTTACAAAATCGACGGCGGCAATTTCCATTTGCAGGTTCAGGTGGGCATCGTCCATCGACATATCGCCTTTCAACAGGAAATCAAGTTTTTTCAATGTCGCCAGCATTTTTCCCTCGTCGTCGCGATAGGTAATATCGGCATCGCTGATCTCGAATTTGCTGAGAGATATCTTAATTTGAGTTTCTCCGCTTTCTTCCTCCGGTTTTTCTTCTTCCGTCACGTCACTCGTCGGCTTCATGATATCCCAGTTGGCTTTTCCGTCGCCGGTTATATGGGCATACACCCGCGCTTTGTCCAGCAGGATGGACTTTACCCGAATGTCTTTCATCTGGATAACGCTTTTGATATCCACTGTGATGCTGAATTTCTTGAACGACACCAGCGTATCGCCTTCAAATACATCCGTGCCTGTCAGTTGCAGGTTTTCCAGCGCGATGTACGCGTCGGGAAAGTTCCGGATAAACGACAGTTTCAGGTCGGAAAATTCCACCTTTGCCGTCAGCATTTTATTCAGTTCCGTTTTGGCTACTTCTATGATTTTTCCCTTGAAAAGGAAAGGCGCTGCCAGCAGTATCACGAAGATAGCTGCAATCACAATGAGAAATATTTTCAGGATTTTCCAAACTTTTTTCATGGCTTTAACGATAATGGATGAAGCTATTTTATTTTTATTTTAATGATTTTCACGTCTTTGACAGGTCTATCTGCGGTGGCGGTAGTTACCAGAGAAATGGCTTCCACTACTTCCAGGCCTTTGGTGACTCTGCCGAAAACGGTGTATGCGTCGTCAAGGTGCGGCGTTCCTCCAACGCTTTTGTATATTTGCCGTCTTTCCTCAGGCATTTTGTATGGATTGTTCTGCGCCCATTCGGTAGCCTTTGCCTTGGCTACTTCCTGTATTTTCTGCTGATCGGCGTCTTTGCCGGCGGCTTTTGCCTTTTCTTTTTCTTCTTCAATGTACCGGCTAAACATTTGCCGCGTCAATCCCATTGTTTTTTGGGCTTCTATCCGGTTCAGTTCTTCATCGCTGAAAATTTTTCCCTGTACAATATAAAATTGCGACCCGGAAGAGGCTTTTTCGGGATTAACATTGTCACTCTGGCGTGCTGCGGATAAGGCGCCGCGTTGATGGATCAGTTCCGGCACAAATTCCGCCGGTATGGTATAGCCGGGGCCACCGGAACCCAGCGATACGCCGGGTCGGGCGTTTTTCGAGTTGGGATCGCCTGCCTGAATCATAAATTCCTTGATCACGCGATGAAACAAAACGCCATCGTAATAACCCTCTTTCACCAGTTTCACAAAATTGTCGCGGTGGAGGGGCGTTTGCCCGTACAACTCAACTTCTATGTCGCCCATACTTGTCTTTATCAGAAGATTGACAGACCCCTCCGTCTTTTGGGCAGAGGACGAGGACGAGGACGAGGAGGAAGAGGTACAGGAACACAATGAAAAGATACAAAGTGAAATGCAAAAACTAACCGGCATTTTCATAACTATTTTGTTTTAAAATTTATATTCTACAAATATAGGGATTATTTTTCAATTGGCGAAACAGAGAAATAAAAAAAAAATTTTTTTTTGTTTTCATATCGTAAAATTATTATTTTTACCTTTTATTTAAAATCAAAAATTAATATGAAAAGGGTGCTTATTGTATTGGTTGTTAGTATATTTGCAGGAATGGTAATGTCTTCGTGCGTATCAAGCAAACCGTGTCCGGCTTACCGTTCCGTTTCATTCGTTGAACAAACAACCTCTTCGACCGATTTGCCGAGTTAAAAAAAGTGATTTTTCTTCAATCATTTTTGTAATGATGGAGGATGGTTGTGAAAAGATATGTTACACTTGTTTCAGTGATAGCCGCTGTTGGCGGGGCGGTATATGCACAGGGCGAGATTGATCTCCAGCAGAAAGTGTTTTACCGGAATGAGTGGTCAATAGCATTGACGCTCAATTCCAACGGTTTCGGGGGTAATTATCGCTATGGGAAGCATGTGAATGCTCGAACCAAAAATTTGTTCGAGGTGGATTTGGCCTATATGAAGTCTTCCAAGGACTATAAAACATATTCTCCCACCACATCGGGCGCAAAATTTGTTTACGGGAAAAAAAACCTTGCTTTTGACTGGCGGGTATCCCTGGGAAGGCAATACGAAATGTTTCGCAAGCAGGATGTGGGAAGCGTGGCCATCCGGTATTTTTACAATTACGGTCCGGCGGTGGTAATGCTCAAACCGGTGTATTATAATATCGGCGACGGGTATTATGATCCTTCTCTGCAACTCACTTATATCATTGAGCGGGAACAGCCCGAAAGATTCGACCCCGACTGGGTCAATCAAAACATTTCCATTTTGAGCAGAGCTTCTTTTTTCAAAGGATTTGACCGTTTGTCCTTTGTGCCGGGTCTTTTCGGCAAGTTCGGGCTGAATGTCGAATACAGCAAGCAGGACAGGGTTGTCCATGCCCTGGAATGCGGCATCATTGCGGAAGGCTTTATCAAAAAGATAGAAATCATGGATTTTAGCCAGCCGCCGGCATCTCAAGCAAAAACAGCCAAAAACCAACAATTCTTTCTGACCCTGTTTGTCAGTTACCGTTTTGGCCGGATTGTCGATCCTTACGAAGTGAAGAAGGAACGCAAACGGTCGAAAGAAATCAGTTATTGAAAATGGTTATTTCACTTCACTCTCAGTGGCTGTCCTACTTTGATGGTGGCCTGTTTCGTCAGGAGGTTAAGCGTGCGTAGCTGTTCCACCGTTGTTCCGTAACGGCGGGCGAGGCTGTAGAGGGTATCGCCTTTTTGGACGGTATGCAGCACCGGCGTTGCGGCGGCGGTTTCTTTCTTTGCGGGACTGTAGGGTTGCAGGTTTTTGCCTTGCAGTCGGTAGCTATTTTCGTTGAGGGTGAGCGTGGCTGATTTCAGCCGGCACTGCTCAAAGTCGATCAGCAGGCGCGGGTTAAACGGTTCGCCTTTGAAGCGGGTTTCAAAATGCAGGTGGACGCCCGAAGCCCGCCCCGTTCGCCCTCCTCCTCCTATTTTGTCGCCGGCTTTCAGTTTTTGACTGACGGTGACAGCAATGCTGCTCAGGTGGGCATATACGGTTTCCAGCCCGTTTTCGTGCCTCACCGTCACCATGTTTCCGTAGTCGCCGTAGTTTTTTGCCATCCGTACCATGCCGTCGAAGGCGCAATAGATGGGGGCATCCGGTTTTACTCCGATGTCGATGCCGGTATGCATGGCGCCGTTGCGCATCCCAAACTCCGAGTTGATATTTCCGCAGGCGGGAACGGCAAACGGTTCGCCGGTGTTCAGCGTTACCGTTCCTGTCGGCGACGGCGAGGACGACAGGCGCAGGTACTCGGTATTCCATTCGCTTCCATAATATTCCGCTGCCGGATAGACGGCGCCTGTTTTTGCGGAAGCGACCGGGCGGGAACCGGCTTCCGGTTTCGGTGATTTCGACTCGATACCGGCACGGGATGTTTTGGACGGTCTCGCCGCCGCAGGGGAAGAAACGGCACGCGACGATCCGCATCCGGCAAGCGCCAGCAAGGCAGCGCACAAGCCGACTGCCGTCAGGCGCAGGGGCATCGTGTTTGTCAACCGTTTCATCCTTTCCATATCATTTTCACCAATCCTTCCTTTCGTTCGACGTAAATGACGAATCCTACCAACAATGCCGTGTTTTTTAACAGATTGAGCCATGTGTTGTCCCATGCGGTGAAAGAGGCTGCGAAAAACAGTCCTATGGCGACGGCAGCATAGCGCAGGATTTTTTTCAGTTCGTAGGGGATGGGATAGTATTTTTTGCCCAAAGCCCATGTGATGGTCATCATCGTGAGGTAACAGGCGAGGTGCATCCATGCCGAGGCGCGGTATCCCCACAGTGGGATGAGCAGCCAGTTGCCGGCGATGCTCAGCGTCGCGCCGATGGATGCTATCCATAGCCCGTACCACGTGCGGTTGTTGAGTTTGAACCAGATAGTGAGGTTGTAGTAGATGCCGAGGCACATGTTGGCGAGCAGCATCACGGGAACGATGTCAAGTCCTTCCCAATAGGCTTCCGAGCGGAGGAAATGTTTGATGATGTCCATATAGAACGTGACGCCGAGGAATATCAACAGGCAGAAAATGACGAAGTATTTCATTACATCGGCGATGGTGCGGCGCGAATCTTTTTCTTTGGCGTTGTTGAAAAAGAACGGTTCGGCGGCGTAGCGGAACATCTGGATGAAAAGCGCCATCAGGACGGCTATTTTCACGTTGGCGCCGTAAACGCCCAGTTGCTCCATCGGCTGTTCGCAGGAGGGGAGACGGTATTTCAGCAATACACGGTCGATCGCTTCGTTGATGTTGCCTGCCAGTCCGGCGGCCATCAGCGGCAATGAATAGGCGAGCATCCGTTTCCACAGCCCGAAACTGAAACGGACGGGGTGGCGGAACATTTCCGGCAGCAGCAGCAGGACGGTAACGCCGGAAGCTATCAGGTTCGACAGGAAGATATATCCTACGCCGATTTCGGGATGATACACCGCCGACAGCCATCCGGCGTCTGCAAAACGGGGACAGAACCACAGGAAGAACAGGTTAAGGAAAATGTTGATGCCGACGTTGGTCAGTTTGTAGAAGGCGAAACGCAACGGACGGTTATCTATCCTGAAACGCGCAAAAGGGATGGCGGTAAGGGCGTCCAGTCCGAGTATCCACCCGAACCAGACTAAGTATTCGCGGTGTTCCGCATATTGCATCCATTCCGACAGGGGACGCGAAAAGAGCATAACGCCGGCGACAAACAGGATGGAGGTGGTCATGATGCTGACGAACGCCGTTCCATACACTTTGTTTTTGTCGGTGTGTTGGGAGAAGCGGAAAAAGCCGGTTTCCATACCGTAAGTAAGCAGAATGACCAAGAAGGTGACGTAGGCGTACCATTCCGTATTGACGCCGTATGCCGAGGCGTCGAGCGCCTTTGTGTGCAGCGGCACCAGCAGGTAGTTCAGGAAACGTGGCACCACGCTGCATAACCCGTAAATAGCTGTCTGGCTGGCTAATTTTTTTACCGGATTTGCCAAAGTCTTTGCGATTTGAAAGCGTCAGTACCCACCTGTGTTTTTTCTTCAGCGGAAGTGGTTTTCCAGCCACTTGAAATCTTTTGCCAACATGCCGGCGGGTGTTTTCTGGGTGATATTCTGGAAATTGTAATAAAGCAGTTTTCCGTTGTCGATGGAATAGATCAACCGATAGGAACGTCCGCTGTTTTCGTTTTCGGCCGGGCCTATCTGGAGCAGTACGGCAGCGTCGGGTTCTTTCCGCTCAATGGCCTGGGTGATTTCATCCGAAGAGACTATTTTGACTTTGCCCGAATACAGGTTTTTGATGTTGTCCGGATGGCCTATCTCTTTGGACAAATCGTTTTCTTTCAGGTAAAGGGTTTTGTCTTTCAGTTCTTTTGCGTTATTGTAGTCTTTCAGCGAGTAGGGCATTTTGAATCCTTTTTCGTGAATCCGGTTGAGATGGTATTGTGCGAATTGTATCATCAGGGGCAACTTGTCCACATAGTTGTCCTCATCCACTCCGGTATATGCCAGCGGTAATGACAGCAGTTCGGGCAGGTCGGTAATATCCTTTACTTTTGCGCCCATCACGACGTTCATGTAGAGATAGCATACTTCTTGCTGTTTTGCCAGCGTTAAGCGCGAAAGGAAGATAAACGAGCTTTTCGGGTCGGTAAAAGATTCGTCGAAATCGTCGGACGAAATGATTTCGAAGGGCGTAATAGTCCAGTATTTTTTTACTGCATTGGCGATAACGATATTGTATCCGATCATCGGATTGGCATCCAATACTACCATGGTTTTCGACTTGAAAAAGTCGTCGATTTGCTGTTGGTTGGCGTAGGTTATTTTTTTCTGAGCGAAGCCGCCCAAAGACAGCGTTAAAAGAAGTGTTGCGAAAATTATTTTTTTCATGATGTTGATTATTATTTTATTATTCGATTGTATTTTCTATTTTTTTCGTGTATATCCCGCTGCTTCTGCCGGAAGGAAGCGTTACCACACACTTCAGGAGCAGTCCGTCCTCCGGAAGGGGTACGGCAACGGTTTCCCCGTATTCTTTGCCGGATGCCGACGGGTCTGTACCGTCTGTGGTATAGCATATTTTTGCTCCGTTCACCGGCGGTTGCCATGCGAGAATGATTTTGCCGTTGTCCGGTTGCATCTGTTCCCATCCTGTCGGTTCGGGTATGCGGAACAGCCATCCTGTTTTGTCCAGTACGGCAAGATGCGCCGGCATCCGTTCGAGGAAATGCGGGTAGTTTTTCTTTTCCGCCGGCGACCATGCTATTTCGGCTACCGCCATGGCGCGGGGAAAAGTCATGTACTCCAGATGAGCTTCCGAATGGACAAATTCCATCCATATACAGGTTTGCACGCCTGTGATGAAAGCATGTTGCTCCGCAGTAAGTTGCGGCGTATAAGGTTCGTAATGATATACCATCTCCAAAGGCAGGAAGCCGCCCAGGGCAGCCGGTTCATTGGGGCGGTCTTTCGACTGGTAATAATCCAGGTACATGTATTGGTGCGGCGCCATAATGGCATGGTGCCCTTTCCGGGCAGCTTCGATGCCGCCTTCTTCCCCGCGCCAGCTCATCACAACGGCATTGGGCGCCAGCCCTCCCTGCAAAATTTCGTCCCATCCAACAAGTTGCCTGCCCTTGCTGCTGATCAGTTTTTCTATCCGCCGGACAAAATAACTTTGCAATTCATCTTCATCTTTCAGTCCTTCCGCTTTGATTCGCGCCTGACACTTGGGGCAGGCTTTCCATTTGGCTTTGGGGGCTTCGTCGCCGCCGATGTGGATGTAGGGGCTGGGAAACAGGTCGATCATTTCCGTCAGGACGTTTTCCAGAAAGGTGAACGTATCGTCATTACCGGCACAAAAAATGTCGTCTTCGAGTTGCCATGTTCCGTGTTCCCACAGCAGCGGAACGGCAAAGGGGCCGCCGGTGCACGACAGTTCGGGAAAAACGGAGAGCGCCGCCAGCGTATGCCCCGGCATTTCTATCTCCGGCATGATGGTGATATGGCGTTCGGCGGCGTAGCGTATCAGGTCTTTCACCTGTTCCTGCGTGTAGTAGCCGCCATGCGGAATGCGGTTGGAGCCGCCCTCGTAAGTGATTTGCGTGCTGCTGCGCCACGCGGCTTTGCGGGTCAGTTCCGGATATTTTTTGATTTCAATGCGCCAGCCGCAGTCTTCGGTCAGATGCCAGTGGAAGACGTTCAGTTTGTAGTGCGCCATCATGTCGAAGTAGCGTTTGAGGTAATCCACCGAAAAGAAATATCGCCCTACGTCCAGCATGAAACCGCGGTAAGCAAAGCGGGGACGGTCTTCGATTTTCACGTTGGGAAGCGACGGCGCCTGTTCATCGGATATCAGTTGCCGGAGCGTTTGCACGCCGTAAAACAAACCTGCGCCATTCCCTT
>JAISWE010000215.1 GCA_031271175.1 Bacteroidales bacterium
TTTTTAAGGTTATGTTGTTAAAACCGAATTTGGAAAGGCGTTCGCTAATAATATACGGCAACGTATGTGTGCCGTGCGATAAATCGCCGGTGTTCAGGCAATATCCACCTGATTGCGCAACAGGTCGTCCAGCGTTTCCCGTTTCCGTATCAAGTAGTCTTTGAATAGCGAATAATAGCTTCGCGCTACCTGCGGACACTCGCATTTCTCCCTGCTTGCAGGCGCCGTCAAGTTTGTTTTCCGTCACAGGGAGGCTTTCGCACCGGTCTGTTCCGTTTCGGCAACGTTTGCTGCATTTCTTCCGTTAAGGGCGGGGAAACGGATCGACGATGGTTATCCAGTTGTGCGTGTCGGGTTCGTCGCCGTACTGTATGGCTCGCAACAAATGGTACAGGCGGCTGCTGACCGGGCCGGCTTCGGTTCCGTAATCGTATATTCTGTTATTTTCCGGATCAAAGATTTTCCCGATAGGTGTAATCACTGCGGCAGTGCCACATTCTCCCGCTTCTTCAAACGATTCCAGTTCGCTCACTTCGACCTGCCGGCGTTCTACCTTAATGCCCAGGTCCTTGGCCAGCAACACCAGGCTGTCGTTGGTAATGGAAGGGAGAATGCTTTGCGAATCGGGAGTAATATAGGTGTTGTCCCTGACGGCAAAGAAATTGGCCGGCCCGCACTCGTCAATATATTTTTTTTCTTTGGCGTCCAGATAGAGCGCGGTGGAATAGCCTGCCCTTTGCGCTTCTTCGGCGGCAAGAAGGCTGGCGGCATAGTTGCCGCCTACTTTGACATGGCCGGTGCCGAGCGGCGCCGCGCGATCCCTGTTGCGGGAAATCATGACGTTCACAGGTTTGAATCCTGTTTTAAAGTAAGGGCCTACCGGCGTTACGAATACCAGAAAGAGGTATTCTTCGGCGGGTTTGACGCCCACGGTGGGGCCGATTCCGATCAACAGCGGGCGGATGTACAAACTGGCGCCCGATTCGTAAGGCGGCAGGAAACGTTCGTTGAGCCGTATCGTTTGCATGACGGCTTCCGTAAATAGCTCGACGGGGGGAGTTGCCATCCGGATGTAATCGCCCGATTGCTGCATCCGACGGGCGTTGTCGATACACCGGAATATACGTATTTTCTCGTCCTTGCCGCGAAAGGCTTTCATGCCTTCAAAAACTTCCTGCCCATAATGCAGGCAGGTAGCCGCCATGTGCAGCGTCACCTTGTCGGATCCAAAGATTTCAAGCTCGCCCCACTGCCCGTTCTTGTAATAACACCTTATATTATAGTCGGTTTTTATGTAACCGAAAGGCAAATTTTTCCAATCAATATGTATCATTCTGGCTGTTTGTAAAAAAGCAAAAGTAATATCCTTTCATTTAATTTGCAAATTTTTTATGACATGGGTGATAATTGCCTGTAACATTCCCACAATACGATGCCTGCGCAGACCGATACATTGAAGGAATGTTTGGCGCCGAACTGGGGTATTTCTATGCATCCTTCGCAGCAGTTGATGACTTCCTGCTCGATGCCCCTCACTTCATTGCCGAAGATGAAAGCATGACGCACGTACTGTTCCATCCGGAAATTTCCCAGCAACGTGCTGTTGCGCGTCTGTTCGATGCCCCATAGCGCGTATTTTTCCGCTTTAAGGTGTTCAACGGCTTGCATCGTGGTGGGGAAATAGCGCCAGTTTACGGTATTTTCCGCTCCCAGCGCCGCCTTGTGGATTTCCCTGTGCGGCGGAGTTGCCGAAATTCCGCACAACAGAAGGGCGGTTACCGCAAAGGCATCGCAGGTACGGAATATCGATCCCGTATTGTGCAGGCTGCGAACGTTGTCCAGCACCACTACCACCGGCATTTTTTCCGACAGGCGTATTTCCTCCGGAGTTTTCCGGTGCAGTTCCTCCATCTCTAATTTTTGAAAGCGGTTCATTTGGCCGGGAGATTTTTTCCTACAATCGCATTTCCGAACGCACAGTGCAAGCATCGACGGACGTTGCAGTATTCATTTTTCAGGTGAAGCAGCGCCTGTGAGGTAAAGGCATTGCGATTATCGAAACCCAGCGATTCCCACTGCGACAGGATACTGTTTTTTTCGGCAGGCAACTGTTCGAGCAGCTCGATCGCCTGCATGTATTCCTTTTCCCCTCCGCGTTCCTTCCCGTACACGAACAACAGGGGAACTACCGTATTGATCATCACGGAAAGGAAAGCGGTTTTGCCGAAAGTCTTTTTCCGTTTTTCCGATGTTTTGCCGAAAACATAGTGGTTTTCCCAAAAAGGTGATACTTCCGGCTTGAATGCCTGTTCCAGCGTCCGGATGTCGCCGCTGTAGATAATTCGGGAAAAAAGATGTTCGTTGCGATGCGTCAGTGCTGCAAATTGCGCGATGCGGACAGTAGGAAAGTTGACCGGTCTTAGTCTCAGGAATTTCCATAGGAAAGGCTCAATGGGTGTCAGCTGGTATTTTTGTCGCAGGAAGAGATATTCCCTGCGCAGGGAGGCATGGTATTCGCTGTCGGGTATTTCGTCGTTCAACATGCCGGCTTGCCCGAACAGCAATGCTTCCAGTTGATACAATCTGTCTCTGTGTTTCAGCAGGATGTGCAGGGGCAGCGATTTTGCCAGCGATTCGAAAGGCAGCGCGTTCAGGCTGAAGCCGAAACTTCGCGCCAGTTGGCGGTAAAACGTTTCCGCCCAGTCATGGCCGGTTGCGCGGTAGGTTTGCAGGATGGCGTTCGACTTTTGTTCGAGTCTTTCCACTGCCAGCCTCTCCGTCCAGTTCATGCGGCTGAATGCGTCTATCAGGCCTACTTTGTTCCTACAAGCGATGTCGTCCTTGCTGTCGGTAAGGCTGAGATAGTTTTCGTAGTACCGGCTGTCGAAATGGAGCGTCATTACCGGTATTTTCATCCGAAAAGCGTTGTAAGCGTCGGCATCGTGTTGATAGACTACGTGAAGAATCACGTTATTGTAAGCGGCGTCCGTATGGTGACCGTGCTTTTCCCAGTCGGACGAACGGAGATGAATCTCAACGCAGCCCACCCACAAAGTGTCGCCTATTTTGATGTGTGCGTCCGTGAAATCCGGCCCTGCATGGGAATTGCGTATCCCTGTCCGTACCACAGACACCTGTTCACCGTCGGCCGTCCGGATATCCTCCTGAAAAAACAGCCGTTGTTGCCAGATATAGTACAAAAAATCCTCCGTCACTGTTATGCGATATTATTATTCACTGTTCACTGTTCACTGTTCACTATTCTTCACTCCTTTTGTTTCCGACAGGATAGCCTTTACGGAACCTACGACGATTTGCGCTTCCACTATCACCGGTATTTTGTTCTCGTCGTCGGTTACCCATACTACGGCGTCTTCGTCGCCTTTGAACATGGTTCCTTCCACCAATTGGATCGCGCACTTGATGCATTTGTACGCATTTTTGTTGCGCGTTTTGACGGTTTCTTTTCCCAGATACCGGATGTACAAACGGTATGCATGGCTGTCGAGAATCATGTGGATGGGAATTTTGTCGCCTGCGGTGTAGCGGTTGAAATCAACGCTACGGAAATAATATATTGCGGTCATCACGTCCAGCAGGCAAGGCGTGAGTTCCAGCGTTCCATTTACGCCCGGCCGATCGCGTTTTTGCACATAAGTATGGATCAGGTGATTGGCGTAGTCGAAGGTATAATTTTCGAAAGCCGTGTAGGAACCTTCCTTCACGTCGCGTTCATACCAGAGCGGCATCAGGGTTTCCGGATCGACATACGACTGGTATTTCTCTCGCACCGTGAAAATCCAGTCGTAGGATTTGAATGTAGTACCATACGCCCACAAATGCAGCACTTTCCGTCCGTTATACCATTTGGAACTCACATTAAATTCGGCCTCTCCGGCATTCAGCCAGATAAATCCCCAGTTGTAGTAGGCATTGTATTTCAATGTTTCTCCGACCTCGAAGGCTTTGGTATCTACCGGGCATTGCGCTTGCGCATGGAAGCCCGCCCCGAACACTAATAAAAAAACAATATGATTTCCGAGCGTTTTCATAGGATATAACAAGCGACAAAATTACAGGAAAAATGTCGCATTTCCAATATGCAAATAAGCTATAAGCTTTTTTTTATTTTTTCTTACAAAAAAATGGGGCAAAATGATT
>JAISWE010000170.1 GCA_031271175.1 Bacteroidales bacterium
GAATGTATGATGTATCAACGGGGGATTAGCTCAGCTGGCCAGAGCACCTGCCCTGCAAGCAGGGGGTCAAGGGTTCGACTCCCTTATCCTCCACCAACAACGACGTACAATTATCAAAATTTTTTTATCACTAAAAAGCGCCGAAAAAAAACAAAGGCAAAAAAATAATTTATTTTTATATTGTTTTATTTAAAATAATGCACTACCTTTGCCCACCCCAAAAATGAAGTTTGGGGGGCGTTATAGAGTGTTTAAGGCGCTGATGTACAGCCGCTTGCGTACTGTGCGTCAGTTTAAAAGTCAGCCGATTTAAGTTAAATCTTTTCATAATATGTCATTAAGTAAAACAGAAAGGGTTAATTTTTCTTCCATCCAGAATCCATTTGAATACCCGGATTTTCTGGAAATACAATTAAAATCTTTTTTCGATTTTTTTCAAATTGATACTACACCCGAAAACCGTAAAGGAGAAGGGTTGTACAAGGTTTTTCAGGAAAATTTTCCTATCAGCGACACACGAAACAATTTTGTACTGGAATTTATTGATTATTACATAGATCCTCCGCGATACGCCATTGAAGAATGTATCGAACGCGGATTGACGTACAGCGTGCCGTTGAAAGCCAAACTAAAGCTTTTCTGTACCGATCCCGAACACGAGGATTTTGATACCGTTATCCAAGACGTGTATCTGGGAACAGTGCCGTACATGACGCCCAAAGGGTCATTTGTCATTAACGGCGCCGAACGCGTGGTGGTTTCGCAATTGCATCGTTCGCCCGGCGTGTTCTTCGGCCAGAGCATTCATGCGAACGGCACCAAACTCTACTCGGCGCGCATTATTCCGTTCAAAGGTTCGTGGATTGAATTTGCCACAGACATCAACAACGTGATGTATGCCTACATCGACCGTAAAAAGAAACTTCCCGTAACCACACTGCTCCGTGCCATCGGCTACGAAAACGATAAAGACATCCTCGCTATTTTCGATCTGGCGGATGAGATGAAAGTCTCAAAAGCCACCATCGGCAAGGCATTGGAAAGAAAACTGGCTGCCCGCGTACTGAAAACATGGGTGGAAGACTTTGTGGATGAAGATACCGGCGAAGTAGTGTCCATCGAACGCAATGAAGTCATTATCGACCGCGAAACCACCCTCGAAAAGGAACACTTAGACATGATTCTCAATTCGGGAGCCGAAACCATCCTTCTCCACAAAGAAGGGAATAACAGCACCGACTACGCCATCATCTACAATACCCTGCAAAAAGACGCATGTAACTCCGAAAAGGAAGCAGTATTGCATATCTACCGGCAGTTACGCAGTTCCGAACCGCCCGATGAGGCCACCGCACGGGACGTGATTGATAAACTCTTCTTCTCCGACAAGCGTTACGACTTGGGAGATGTGGGACGTTACCGCATCAACAAAAAACTTCAGCTCAACATCCCTCCGGAAACAAAGATATTAACACGCGAAGATATTATTGAAATCATCAAATACCTGATTCAGCTGATCAACTCGAAAGCCGACGTGGACGACATCGACCACCTGAGCAACCGCCGTGTCCGTACGGTAGGCGAACAGTTGGCCGGACAGTTCAGCGTAGGCCTTGCACGTATGGCGCGCACCATACGCGAACGCATGAATGTTCGCGACAATGAGGTATTTACCCCGATCGACCTGGTCAATTCCAAAACCTTGTCGTCGGTAATCAATTCCTTCTTCGGCACCAATGCCCTCTCGCAATTCATGGATCAGACCAATCCGCTGGCCGAAATTACCAATAAAAGACGTCTTTCCGCACTGGGGCCGGGCGGTCTTACCCGCGAAAGAGCCGGTTTTGAGGTACGCGACGTTCATTTTACCCACTACGGAAGGCTATGTCCGATAGAAACGCCCGAAGGCCCCAACATCGGATTGATATCCTCGCTCTGCGTATTTGCCAAAATCAATCATTTGGGCTTCATCGAAACGCCTTACCGCAAAGTGGAAAACGGCGTTGTAAATTTAAGCAAGGACGGTATCATATCGCTGAGCGCAGAAGAAGAAGAAGGACAAAAAATAGCACAGGCAGGGATCACCCTGGACGATGAAGGCCATTTTCTGGAAACCCGCATCAAATGCCGTCTGGATGCCGACTATCCGGTGCTGGAACCGGACGAAATCAACCTGATGGACGTAGCGCCCAACCAAATTTCTTCCATTGCCGCATCGCTCATCCCGTTCCTCGAACACGACGACGCCAACCGCGCGCTGATGGGGTCAAACATGATGCGACAGGCGGTACCCCTACTGAAACCGCAGGCGCCTATCGTGGGAACAGGCATCGAACATACCGTTGCAAAAGATTCGCGCCTGCTGATAGTCGCTGAAAAAGAAGGTACTGTGGAATCGGTGGACGCACGCCGTATCGTGATCCGCTATGACTACACGCCGGAAGAAAAATTTATGAGCTTCGACGACGAACTGAAAGTCTATGACCTTTCCAAATTCACCAAAACCAATCAGAACACCTGCATGAACATGCGTCCGATTGTAAAAAGGGGCGAACGTGTGCAGAAAGGACAGATTCTCACCGAAGGCTACTCGACCGACAACGGCGAACTGGCGCTGGGCAAAAACCTCAAAGTGGCATTCATGCCATGGAAAGGTTACAATTTCGAAGACGCTATCGTTATCAACGAAAAAGTAGTCAGCCAAGACCTTTTTACTTCCCTGCACATCGACGAATATCTGTTGGAAGTGCGCGATACCAAACGCGGCCTGGAAGAATTGACCTCAGATATTCCCAATGTAAGCGAAGAAGCCACCCGCAACCTCGACGAACACGGTCTTATCCGAATCGGCGCACACGTTGAACCTGGCGATATCCTGATAGGCAAAATCACCCCGAAAGGCGAGTCGGATCCTTCACCCGAAGAAAAACTGCTCCGCGCTATCTTCGGCGACAAGGCCGGCGACGTGAAAGACGCCTCCCTCAAAGCGCCCCCGTCGCTGTTCGGTGTAGTGGTAGATAAAAAACTCTTCTCACGCAGCATAAAGGACAAAAAAGCCAAATCCAACGAAAAGGCCATCCTCCAAAAAATCGACGACGAATTTTTCCAGCAGTCCGAAGAATTGAAAGCCCTGCTGGTGGAAAAACTGATGTCGCTCCTCAATACCAAAACTTCGCATGGAGTGAAGGATTACTACAATGTGGAAATCATACCCAAAGGAGCAAAGTTTACCCCCAAACTGCTGATGGATATTGACTATACAAACATCAATCCCGGCAGATGGACATTGGACAAGGCAAGAAACGAATCCGTCAAGGAATTGCTTCACAATTATATGCTTAAGTACAAAGACATCGAAGCCGTGTACAAGCGCAAGAAATACAACGTCACCATTGGCGATGAGCTTCCCGCCGGCATCATTCAACTTGCAAAAGTGTATATTGCCAAAAAACGCAAAGTAAAAGTGGGAGATAAACTGGCAGGACGTCACGGCAACAAAGGCATCGTATCAAGAATCGCCCGCGCAGAAGACATGCCGTTCCTCGCCGACGGAACACCGGTAGATATCGTACTGAACCCGCTGGGCGTTCCTTCGCGTATGAACCTCGGACAAATATACGAAACCGTACTGGGATGGGCAGGCGAAAAACTCGGCGTGAAATTTTCCACCCCCATCTTCGACGGCGCCACCCTGGACGACATCAACAAATGGACGGAGAAAGCCGAACTGCCGCGTTTCGGAAGCAGCTATCTCTATGACGGAGGCACGGGAGAACGGTTCGACCAACCGGCTACGGTAGGCATCATTTACATGCTGAAACTTGGACACATGGTGGACGACAAGATGCATGCACGTTCCATAGGCCCCTATTCGCTCATCACACAACAACCGTTAGGCGGAAAGGCACAATTCGGCGGACAGCGTTTCGGGGAAATGGAAGTATGGGCGCTCGAAGCATTCGGCGCAGCCAATATCCTTCAGGAAATCATTACCGTGAAATCCGACGACGTGATAGGACGCGCCAAAACCTACGAAGCCATCGTGAAAGGCGACCCCATGCCCACCGCCGGCGTACCGGAATCATTTAACGTGCTGTTGCACGAAATGAGAGGCTTGGGACTGAGCGTCAATATGTCGTGAGAACGGACACCACTATAAGTTATCCGGCGGAAATGTCCCTCACGTCTGAGGAGATAACCCTGTCGTTGGCGTTACGGTGAACCCGCCTCCGGAGGTGGCGCAGCATTTCCTGCTTCAGCTTGATTTCCTTTGTCATCCCTCCCTTCGGTAAGGAAAGTGGGCAATGATGCTTTTTACGGGTGCAGCGGCTTGACCTCCATTAACAACGAAAGTGCTGTGCCGCAGAACATCAACGGAAATGTTTTTGGCGACACCCATCAAGCCGCCTGCACGCTGCGGGTGCCTGCCGGCTTGGCGGCGTTTTATGAAAACGCGAAAGTGCTGAAAAGAGTTCCGAATCGTTGAATACAGTGAATAACGGTGAAGCAACTGTGCGCCGAATGGAAAAAATAAACAGCGCCTCAAAAAAATAAACCGTATTTTTTTTTCTCCTGCGGAATCATATATCTCATATTATTTGTATATTTACATTCGGAAATTATATAATACTTTTTTATTTATCGCTGATAATAAATAAGTTGATTTAAAATCTTCGTTAGTATGAGTTATCTAAAATTTGATAAAATTCAGTTAGCCAATTTGGAATATTCCCTCAATAGGGAGATTTTACGTTCCAATCGAGGCGGTTCTTTTTGCAATACGACCATCATCGGATGCAATACGAGAAAGTATCACGGTTTGCTGGTAAGCCCCGTTGAGCGGTTTGAAAACAGGCGGTATGTCTTCCTGTCGTCGCTGGATGAAACGATTGTTCAGCACGACAATGAATTTAATCTGGGCATCCACAGGTACGACGGCGATATTTACTATCCCAAAGGCCATAAATATGTGGTGGATTTTGCCGCCGACACGGTTACCGATATCCTGTACCGTGTGGGAGGAGTGCTTCTGCGCAAGGAGAGCCTTCTGGTAGATCGGAAAGAACAGATCCTTCTCCGTTATGTACTGGAAGATGCCCATTCGCCCACCAAACTGAGGTTCAGACCTCTTTTGGCGTTCCGCGACATGCATTCGCTCACCCGTGCCAACCTCGACGCCAACACCCGCGTGGAAGCCATTAAAAACGGCGTGGTCAGCAAGATGTACGAAAATCTTCCCGCGCTGTACATGCAATTTTCAAAAAAAGTTGAATTTGTTCCCGTACCCGACTGGTATTACGGCATCGAATATCCGAAAGAGCAGGAACGCGGCTACGACTATCGCGAAGATTTATTTGTGCCCGGATATTTTGAAATAAACATTGAAAAAGGGGAAACCATCATTTTCTCCGCCAGTCTGAAAGAAGAAAATCCTGCCGAATTTAAACGCATGTTTACCGTTCAGCTGGAACGCCGTTTGCCGCGATCCAGTTACCTGCACTGTCTCGACAACGCCGCCCAGCAATTTATCGTCAACAAGAACGGAGAAACGGAAGTGATTGCCGGCTATCCGTGGTTTGGCGTATGGGGGCGCGACACGTTCATCGCCCTTCCGGGACTTACCCTTGCCGTAGATGACGCTAAAACCTGTAAAGCCGTACTGGATACCATGATCAACCGCATGGAAGGCGGACTGTTCCCCAATATGGGCAGCCGTGAAAATCCGGCGTTCAACTCGGTGGACGCTCCGCTGTGGTTCTTTTCCGCAGTGCAGCAATATACGGCCTATACCGGCGACAAGTCCGCAGTATGGAAATCATACGGCGCTTCGATGAAAACCATCCTGAACAATTTCCGCAACGGCAAATTGCCTTACCACATACGGATGCACGACAACGGGCTGATTTTTGCCGGGCAGGAAGGTAAAGCGCTGACATGGATGGATGCAGTGGTCAACGGCGTTCCACAGACACCGCGAACCGGATATCCGGTGGAAATACAGGCGCTTTGGTACAATGCCGTTCTTTTCACACTGGAATTGGCGAAAGCAGCAGGCGACAAAAAATTTATCGGCGAATGGAAAGACCTGCCCGAACTCATAGCCGAATCGTTTGTCAAGAAATTCTGGAGCGAAGAAAAGGGCTATCTGGCGGATGTGGTCAACGGTGAAGCCATTGACTGGTCGATACGTCCCAATCAGGTATTTGCTACCTCGCTTCCCTACAGCCCGATCAACGACGAAATGAAAAAGTCGGTGCTGGATGTGGTCAACACGCAATTGGTGACGCCACGGGGATTGCGAACTTTGTCGCCCGAAGACCCCCAATATGCAGGCGCTTACGAAGGGTCGCAGGAATTGCGGGACGCAGCCTACCATCAGGGAACCGTATGGCCGTGGCTGCTTGAAGGATTCAGCACGGGATGGCTTCGCGTACACAAGAAATCGGGCGTGGCCTATATCGACGGGTTGCTGCACGGATTTGAGGAAGAAATGACGCAACACGGCATCGGCACCATCTCCGAAATCTACAACGGCGACCCGCCTCACCAGCCCAAAGGCGCCGTTTCACAGGCATGGAGTGTAGGCGCATTGCTGACAATGCTCAAACTTGTTGATAAATATAGCGAATAATTATGAAAGTATTAATGTTCGGATGGGAGTTCCCCCCACACATATCGGGAGGATTAGGAACAGCCTGTTACGGCTTGACCAGGGGATTGTCCACTTTTCCCGACATCGAACTGTTGTTTGTCGTTCCCAAAGCCTTTGGCGATGAGTTGCAACAGATTCATACGGAAATCATCGGCGCCAATAACATCCCCGTGCGCATGAAAGACGTTCGAATCGCCGGTTTTCTGAAAGAACTGTCAACCATTGAGGTCGGCGTCAACCTGTTGCCTTACGTCGATCCCGAATTTTACGCCCAATATTCTCATTTCGTGCAAGAGGGTGAAAACCGGTTCATCACATCCGATATGAACGGATATTTACAGTTTTCCGGAGGATACGGCAAAGACCTGATGCAGGAAATCTTCAACTATGCCATAGTAGCTGCATCCATTTCCGTCGATCATTCTTTCGACGTCATCCATGCGCACGACTGGCTGTGTTACCCCGCAGGCATCTCTGCCAAGCACGTGTCGGGCAAACCGCTGATTATCCACGTGCACGCCACCGATTTCGACCGTAGCGGCGGCAATGTCAATCCGGTGGTGTTCAACATCGAAAAGCAGGGGATGATGGAAGCCGACAAAATCATCACAGTGAGCAATTTCACACGCAACATCGTCATTGAAAAATACGGCATCGACCCCTCAAAGATCGTAACCGTATATAATGCCGTGGAACCGGTAGAAAAAAGAGACGTCGGTTTAAAACGGTTTGACGAAAAAATCGTCACTTTTTTGGGACGCATCACCATGCAAAAGGGGCCGGAATACTTTATCGAAGCGGCAGCGCTCGTTCTCAAAAAAATGGACAACGTCCGGTTTGTAATGGCCGGCAGCGGCGATATGATGCACAGGATGATACGTCGGGCGGCGAGACTGAATATCACGGATAAATTTAACTTTACCGGCTTTCTCCGCAGCGACGACGTGTATAAGATGTTCAGACTGAGCGACGTATATGTAATGCCTTCCATATCAGAGCCGTTCGGCATTTCGCCGCTGGAAGCCATGCAATCCAACGTACCGGTAATTATCTCGCGACAGTCGGGCGTTGCGGAAATTCTCCATCATGCCGTCAAAATAGATTTCTGGGATACGCACGCAATGGCCGACGCCATCTATGGTATCCTCAACTATCCCGCACTGCACAGCGTTTTCCGAAAACAAGGCAAACAAGAGGTGGATAAGATGAAATGGGAATTTTCCGCCAAAAATGTCAGGGATGTATATTTAAGTGTATAATCGTAAAAAAACATATACTATGAAAAGAATATGTCTTAACTTTCTGATACATCAACCCTTCCGGTTGAAAAGGTATCGTTTTTTCAATATCGGCAGCGACCATTATTATTATGACGATTACGCGAACGAATCGTACGTACGCAGGATGTCGGATTGTTCGTACCTGCCTGCCAACAGAGTGCTGCTGGATGCGATCAGGGAACACAAAGGAAAACTGAAAGTGTCTTTCCTCATTTCGGGGACTGCTCTCGACCAGTTTGAGTTGTATGCCCCCGACGTGCTGAACAGTTTCCGGGCGTTGGCCGACACTGGGTGTGTTGAATTTATCGCCGGCACTGATGCTCATTCGTTGGCTTCGCTTGTCGATAAGGAAGAATTTGCCCGGCAGGTGCAAACCCACAGGGAAAAAATCATGACGCATTTCGGAAAACCTGTCAGTAAAGTATTTTGCAACAGCAACATGCTTTATAGCAACGACATCGGTATGCAAATTGAGGAAATGGGTTTTCAGGGCGTCCTCACCGAAGGCGCCAAGCACATCCTTGGATGGAAAAGTCCCAATTATGTGTATTGCTCTGCCGTCAATCCGAAACTCAAACTGCTGTTGCGCAACTACAAGCTGAGCGACGATATCCGGTTTAATTTTTCCAATACCGGCTGGGATCAGTACCCACTCACGGCGGATAAATTTGTCCACTGGCTGGAACTGCTCGATCCCAAAGAAGAAGTGATAAACCTGTCGCTGGATTATGCCACCTTCGGCGACAAACAGACCGCTCACAGTGGGATTTTCGAATTTTTGTATTATCTGATAAAAGTGGCCATCAAAAGGAAATTTGCATTTTGTTCCGCCGAAGACTTGTTGCAATTGCCTCCCATTGCCCCCGTCAGTATGCAATATCCCATTTCGTGGACGGATGAGGAACGCGACATCACGGCATGGTGCGGCAACGAACTGCAAATGGAAGCATTCAAAAAGTTGTATGACTTGTCGGAACGGGTAAAACAGACACCCGGCACCAAATTGAAAATCGACTGGAAATACCTGCAAACAAGCGATCATTTCCGCTTCATGAGTACCAAACTCTATTCGACAGGCCGTCGCACGCCCTACAATCCCTATGAATCGCCCTACGACGCCTTCATCAATTATATGAACGTGTTGTCCGACTTTTCGTTGCAGTTGCAGAAAGTAGCCGTACCGGTCGAAAAGGTGGATGTGGAAGCCTTGCAATCCCAATTGGCCGAAAAGGAAAAGGAACTCAAAAAAACCAAACTGTTGCTTGACAGGTTGCGCACTACCATAGCCAAAGCGATGAGCGACAATTTGGAAGAAGAACCGGTAAAAAAACCGTCTCGCAAAACCGCTGTCGGGAAACCGGCTGCAAAAAAAGCAATAGCCGCTCCAAAGACCGTCAAAAGTAAAGCATGACTTTTTCTCCGTACCGGCAATGCAAACCGTGATGATTGGCGCCGGCAATGTGGCCGTACACCTGTCCAAAGCCTTGCAGGAAAAAGGAAATCCGGTCGTGCAGGTTTACAGTCGATCGGCGCCTTCGGCGGCCGCTCTCGCCGGAATGTTGGATACGGACTATACTACGTCCGTACGGGAACTTCGACGCGATGCGGAGCTTTATGTCATGGCCGTCAGCGATGATGCCGTGCCGGAAGTATTATCGACGCTGCCCCTAACGGAGCAACTGATTGTCCACACCGCCGGCAGTGTTCCGATAGGAGTTTTTGATAAAAAAATGCACAATTATGGGGTGCTTTATCCGTTACAGTCTTTTTCGAAACAACATGCCGTTGACCTTTCCGGCGTCCCCGTTTTCTTGGAAGCCAATACGCCTTCCAATCTTAAAATCCTGTGGGACGTAGCCGAAAAAATATTTTCCGAAGTATATGAAGCGACTTCCGAAAAACGGCTTCTGCTCCATGTGGCAGCCGTCTTTGCATCGAATTTTACCAACAGCCTGTACGGCGTGGCGGCACAACTGCTGCAAACATCCGGCTTTGCTTTCGACGTATTGTGTCCGTTGGTGATGGAAACAGCGCGCAAAGCCGCGGCTTCCGGCAATCCCGTCCATGTACAGACCGGACCTGCCAGGCGCAACGACCAAAATGTGCTTTGCAAACATATCGAACTGCTGGCCGCTTATCCCCAATGGCAACAGCTGTATCTCCAACTGAGTGAAACTATTAAAAACCAGCACCGCGGTAAAGATTGAAATGATGATTTACTGGTTGCGGTACAGGGAATTGACTGTGGTTACGCCTATCAGCCGGTCGTAGCGAGAGAGGCGTCCTTTGTGGTAAACATAAATGAGATAGTCGTTTTCCGTATCACTGAAATTTCCTTCTATCCAACCTTCGTCGGGTATTTGTGTGTCAAACGGCAAAAAGACATACTGATAGTTGTAGTAGCCTTGTTTGAGCAGGATCGAAGCCTCGTATTGTCCCTTATCTGCATTGTAAATCATACGGTTTTCTTCCGTGAAGTTATCATTGCAAAAGGATCCGCACACATATACCTGTCCGTCGTCAAACGGCTGGGATGTTTTCAGGCTGAAATGGGCATATACGTATTCGCAGGCCACATCGTACCGATCGGTCTTTTCGGACTGTATGGCATACCGGCCGTTGAAGTCCTCCTTAAAAAGATACCTCCGGCGTGGCGCATCGGGCTGAAGATAGAAATGGTAAGTCGTTGGGCCGAAATCTATTTTGCTCACAGGAGTAGAGGCATAGCGTAGGCTTTTCAGATCCAGCGGGCGGTATTCGTTGCCTGCCGGAAACAAGCCTGCTTTTTCCTGCCGGTAATCCAGTTCGTTCTGCCTGACAAATAATGGTTTGATGCCTCTGACGGCGTTGTGCCACTGTCCGTTTTTCAATATTACTATTTTCATATCCTGATAAGGGTTTTCGACAGGATAGTTGACCGTCCTTACCAGTAATTCCACTTGCTGCCATTCGTCCTGATGAGCGGTCAGGCGAGGACGAACGGCGCTTGCCTGTACGGAAGCCACAGATTCGGTGACGCTGAATCGCTTGCACAATATGGGATACTCCTCTTTTCCCTCTTCGTAGATGATGATAACGTAATTTCCCGACAGTTTGAGCGATATGTCTTCGTTGGGCAGCGGGATACGGTAATGCACGTAAGGTATCGCCGTATTGAAAGAGTAGTCGTAATGTCGGGTATAGTTAACGGAAAATCCCTCCAGGTAGTCGGATTCAATCAGGCGCGACCTCTTCCATTCCGCATCGCAATGAACAATGCGATAGGCATAGCTTTTCACCGCACTGCCCAATTCGTCGAATGTCAGTACCATTGACCGTTCGTCGTTGATGTTTCGGACAGGATAAGAGATTTCCCATCCATCCTTGTACAGACGGACAGTTTTGATGCCGTCTGCCATAACGGCGTCGGGATAAATATCGCCCGGCGGTTCATATTGCGCATGCACGGCCGTACAACACCCGCTCACAATACAAACCGAAAAGATACAACGGAAAAGCCGCATAACGATTACCACTAATCGACAGGGAGCAGGTGTTCCCACTTCCGCTGTCAATAAACGACCGGTCTTTATGCTCTCTTTTCGAGTATTCCTCTGGCCATATCCAGTATCGTGGTATCATCCAGCGTAACAATGCCGCCGTCGGGCCCTTGTTCTACGTGGAAACCCACACTTGTTCCAGACTTGTAATGGGAACCGCCGAAGTAGTTCCTTACGGTGTCTTCACTGATGCTTAACCGGTCGGCTATCACTTTTATACTTCCTCCCGGCAGGGCATCTTTTATTCTTCTAAGTTCATTAAACGTAATGTACAACATGGTCTTTAGGTTCAGTTATTATATTCAGAAAACTGCTCTAAAAGTACAGCTAATATTTGGAATAGCAACTATTTTTATTGTTAAAAATCATTAAATTTTTCTATGCCCGATGAAAAGGGCTTTTCACAGGGATAAACAAAATCATGGATATGGGAAAAATGGGGCGGTAATGCAAAATTTGCCCGGCGTCCATTGCTTTATTTCAGTTAAACGATTATCTTTGCCGTATTAAATAAATGAGTTTGTCATGGATAATAAATCGAAAATCAAAAGTCAAAAGTTGAAATGGCGCCAGACGTTGATCTTGTGCATGTGTTATGTGTCGGCCGTTTATTCGGCGCCGGCGTTGAGCCGAAATGAACCGGCCGGGGCGGTCTGGATACATTATCCGGGCGATTACGAAATATGGCTGGGCAACGAGATGCAGAACCGCCGCACGGAACGCGGTGCGTTCTATCCTCCTTTCTGGAAAATGGACAGCCACTATGTGCTGGTGGATTTTTTGAAGACGGTAGAGTTGTCGCAGGCGGAAGAGATAGAGATTTACGCCGAAGGGCGGTACACGGTAAGAATGGACGGCCGCTATCTGTATGACGTTCGGGGAAAAATGACTGTTCCTGCCGGCACGCATACCCTCGTCATCAAGGTGCATCATCAGGCGGCGCCGCCATCCATACTGGTCAGGGGTAAAACCATCCGCACGGACGCTACATGGCAGGTCACCATTGCCGATAACCAGTGGACGGACGAATCAGGCCGGCCTTACGATGTTTCTTCCGCCGCCTCGCGGCATCCGAATGCCGCCG
Source organism: Bacteroidales bacterium (assembly GCA_031271175.1). Lineage (GTDB taxonomy): Bacteria > Bacteroidota > Bacteroidia > Bacteroidales > UBA4181 > JAIRLS01. Next base: position 12,556 of record JAISWE010000170.1, read on the forward strand.
CTTCCGCATTTGATGATCCGACGGTGCTTCCTTCACAATACCGGATGGCAACCATGCCGCAGCGCGCCGTACATTCCGAAGAAAAAGGAAAAGGACTGCTGGTCGATTTCGGCAGGGAAACATTCGGCTACGTGTGTTTTCACCGGCTGAAAGGTCACGGCGAACTGAACATTTATTACGGCGAGTCGCCCGAAGAAGCGCTGGCTACCGCCACCTGCGAAACGCTCGACAGGATACCCGTCGACCACAGTACTCCACGTACGCTGACACTGGACGACTCGCGTGCGTTCCGCTACCTGTACATCGAACAGGATCCCGGACTGGCTTTCGACTCCGTTACGATGCTGTACGAATACCGGCCGCTTGAATATCGCGGAAACTTCCGCTGCAACGATGAACTGATCAACCGCATCTGGGATATGGCAGCCTATACGCTGCACCTGACCACCCGTGAATTTTTCATCGACGGAATCAAGCGCGACCGCTGGGTATGGAGCGGCGACGCCTGTCAAAGCTACCTGATGAACTACTATCTCTTTTTCGATACCGACGTCACCACGGCAACGATACTGACGCTACGCGGAAAAAATCCGGTCATCAACCATATCAACACCATCATGGACTATACCTTCTATTGGTTTATCAGTATTTATGATTATTACCTCTACACAGGCGATGCCGATTTCATCCGTCAGTACTATCCGCGAATGAAAACCCTGATGGATTTTTGTCTATCAAGACGCAACGCCAACGGCATGATGGAAGGCTATCCGGGCGACTGGCTGTTCATTGACTGGGCGGATTTTCCCATGAGTAAAGAAGGAGAATTGAGCTTTGAACAGTTGCTGTTTTGCCGCAGTCTGGAAACCATGGCCGTTTTTGCCCGGCTGGCTCATGACGACTCGCAGGCGGTCATTTACGAACAGGCGGTAGAGAAACTGAAACCGGCCTTATTCTCGGCTTTCTGGTCGGAAGAAAAAAAAGCTTTTGTCCACAACCGCTTGAATGGCATACCGTCGCAACAGGTAACCCCCTACACCAACATTTTCGCCGTTCTGATGGATTATCTGGATGCCTCGCAGGCGCAAACCGTCAAACAGCGTGTCCTGATGAATCCGGACGCCCTTAAAATCACCACGCCCTACATGCGTTTCTATGAATTGGAAGCATGGTGCAAACTGGGAGAATATACAAGCGTACTGAAAGAAATCCGCAATTATTGGGGCGGAATGTTGAAACTCGGCGCCACCTCCTTTTGGGAAAAATACAACCCATCCGAAACCGGTACGGAACATCTGGCCATGTACGGACGCCCTTTTGGCAAAAGCCTTTGCCACGCATGGGGAGCAAGCCCTGTCTATTTGCTGGGAAAATATTACCTCGGCGTGAAACCCGAAAAGGAAGGCTACAAAGAGTTCAGTATCAGGCCTAAATTGGGAGATTTGCAATGGATACAAGGCAATGTACCCACTCCCGAAGGCGACATACAGGTGTACATGGATCACAAGCAAATCAAAGTGAAGGCCGGTGAAGGGAAAGGGACGCTTTATTTCAACAGCCGTACCAAACCCAAAACCGATAAGGGAACCGTAGAACCGGACGGCACCGGATATCGCCTGACCATCGTTGCAGGCGAAGAATATTCGGTGAAAGGAAGTTTTTAACGCCGTTCGTTCTACCGGAAAGGAGGATCATCATAATGGACAATTGACACTTGCTTGCAGAAATGCCGCAAGCATGAGATGTATATCACCGCAAGTCGCACTACGCCTGTATAGAAAGCAGGCGTCCACCGCCATCACCACGCCTGCAGGGGGAGACGCTTTCATATCTTATTTGTTTTTCATCGCTCATTATACAGTCGGCATTATTTTTTTACAATAATGCAGCTAATGTGTTATAAAAATTCGTAACTTTGTATCGGAGAATCGGACTTTCTTTGGAACATCCGCTTTTCCGGCTGTAATTTTATCAAGGTGGGTACGATTTTTTTTAATTTTTTTTCAATCTTTTTTCGATTACTTTCGTATAAAAAGTAAGAAGTAAGAAATAAAAAAACATCAAAAGTTAAATTTAAAATTATTTTAATGTTATGTTGTTTGTTGTAAATGTATTACGTGGGCGATGCCTTAAAAATGGGCTGGCGCTCGTTTTGTTTTCAGTCGTTTTGTGGGGACTGTCGGCTTGCCACGAGTCGAAACCGGATGAAATTCACCCTTCTATTGTAGCGTACACTTCCGGCACAATCTCTGTTCTTTCGCCAGTGCGTGTTGTGCTGGCAGATGACGTCGTTTTTTCTTCCAATACGGAGGTGGGCGACCGGATAGAAGACGGGATATTCAAATTTTCGCCGTCGGTAAAGGGCAACGCCTTTCGGATCAGTGAAAATACGATCGAATTTACTCCCGAGAAACCTTTCGCCGTCGGACAGGAATACACCGTCAAATTCAAGGTCGGAAAATTGATCGATGCAGGAAAAGCTCCGGGTACCTTCGCTTTTACCATCAACACCATCATTCCTACCTTCACTTACAAGATAGACGGGCTGTCCCTTTACAACAAACGGCTACCCAACCTGTATTACCTGTCGGGGGTTGTCACCACTTCCGACTTTATTCCGGAAGAGAAGGTTGTCGGATTGTTGAAAGCCGAGCCACGCATCAGCTGGGAGCATGACTTTGAAAACAACCGGCACGTTTTCCGTATCGACAGTATCCGGTCGCTCAAAAACAAACATGAACTGCGGTTGTTGTGGGACGGAAGCGGTATCGGCTACGCTTTTGAAAAGCAAGATATCCTGACGGTTCCGGGAGAGGACGATTTCGGATTGATAGAGGTACAGGTGGTACATTCTCCCGACCAGTATGTGCAATGCACTTTTTCCGAAGCCATTGATGAAAGGCAACGGTTTGTGGATTATGTTTCGCTGTCCGGCGGCTCTACGCTACGTTTCAGCGTGGAGTTGAACGTTTTGAAAATTTACCCTGCCGAACGCGAAATCGGCGTCCGGACGCTGCACGTCGCAAAAGGACTGAAATCCTACTCCGGCAGAAGGCTTGCCGCCGAAACGGAACAGGAAGTGACATTTGAACAGTTGGATCCGGCCGTTCAATTTGTAGGCCGGGGCGTTATTCTGCCCAATTCCGACGGCCTGTTTCTCACCTTCCGCTCTGTGAATTATAAAGCCGTGTATGTGGAAGTGTACCGGATTTACGAAAACAATATCCTGCAATTTCTGCAAATTAACGACTTGAAATCTTCGCGGGAAATGCGACGTGTGAGCAAGAAGATTGCCCACAAGACCATTCGTCTGGCAGACAAGAAAGCCGTCAATCTGTCAACGTGGAATACATTTTCCTTCGACATGGCGGAACTTGTCAATCCCGAACCGGGCGCCATTTACCGTATAAAGATAAAAGGTATAGACAAAATGACGGACGCTGACAGCCGCAGCGATTATCTGGAAAACGATGATTATTACTACTATTATGATGATGAGTATTCGAGTGCTTCTTCCTATTCGCAACGTTCCCGCAACGTATTGGCTACCGACATCGGTTTGACGGCAAAATCGGGCGACAAGAGAGAGATTTATGTGCTGGCTTCCAATTTGGTCACCACCGATCCGATTCACAGCGCACAAATTACGATTTTCGACGAGATCAATCAAAAAGTGGGCGAAGGCGTTACCGATAAAAACGGCGTCGCCGTCATTCGCTGTTCCCGCAAGGCATCTGTGATTGTGGCTCAACATGGCAAACAGAAATCATACCTGAAAATAGATCGGAATGAATTGTCGTTGAGTAATTTTGACGTATCCGGAACCGATGCGCAAGGCGGATTAAAAGGATTCCTGTACGGGGAACGCGGCGTATGGCGGCCGGGCGATACCATTTTCCTCGCTTTCATGATGGAAGACAAAAACAAGATACTGCCTGCCGACCATCCGGTCACTTTTGAGCTGCGCAATCCCAACAACCAGTTGGTGAGCCGACAGGTGAAAACCTCAGGCGTCAACGGGCTGTACCGTTTCACGGCTGCTACCGGCAGCGATGCGCTGACAGGCGTGTGGTACGCCAGAGTCGAAGTAGGCGGCAAATATTTCGGTAAAAACCTGAAAGTGGAAACCGTTAAACCCAATCGCCTTAAAATTGACATGAAGTTTAACCACATCCCTTTTCTCAGTCGCGAAGGAGTGGAGGGCAAAATGTCGGTACACTGGCTGCACGGCGCAATAGCCCGTAATCTGCCCGTTCGTATTACTGCACGCATCAGTCGGGCAGCCACCGGATTCAAAAATTTTGACGACTATGTTTTTGAAGACCGTGCAAGAGCGTTCTATTCGGAAGAAAAGACACTGGTTGACGGCCGTTTGGACGAAAAAGGAGAACTTTCCTTTTCGGAAGACATGGATGTAGAGGACAGCCCCGGAATGTTGCGGGTGTTCCTGTCCACACGGGTATTTGAAGAAGGAGGCGATTTCAGTATGAACGAGTTTGTTACTACCTGTTCGCCTTACCCGTCCTATGTCGGCATCAGGGCGCCCCGCGGTGAAGGATATTACCACCGTTTGGAAATAGGGGAAGAGCAGACTTTTGATGTGGCAACGCTTGCCGAAACAGGCGAACCCGTTAGCCGCAACATCGAAGTGGACGTGTACAATGTGGGCTGGAGATGGTGGTGGTCGAGCACGAACGGAGAAGCCCAATATTCATCGGACAGTTACTCTTCGCCGGTTTTTTCTTCTACCGTCCGCACGCAGAACGGCAAAGGGCAATTCAAGCACAAATGGTCTAACAACGGCTATTATGTGGTGAAAATGACGGACACGGAAAGCGGTCACGTCTCGGCCGTTCCCGTATATGCCAGCTATCCCTACTGGTACGATGACAATGCCGACAACGGGGGCAACAACGGAGCCACGCTGTTGCAACTCGTTTCCGAAAAACCGTCCTACAATGTCGGCGAGGACGCCGTTATTTCCTTTCCAAGCGCCAAAGGAGCAAGAGCGCTGGTTTCCGTCGAATCGGGTTCCGGCGTCAAACAGACGTTCTGGGTATCCTGCAACGATGCCAACGGACGCATAACGATTCCCGCCACTGCCGACATGGTGCCTAACGTATATGTACATGTGTCGCTGTTACAACCTCATCAACATACTACCAACGACGCGCCCATCAGGCTTTACGGAGTAATTCCGCTGATGGTGGAGGACCCGCAAACAAAGCTGCTGCCGGAAATCGACCTGCCGGAAGTGTTGAAGCCGGAAGAAACTTTTACCGTGAAAATCAGTGAAAAAAACGGCCAAATGATGAGCTATACGCTGGCCATAGTAGATGACGGGCTGCTGGATCTCACACACTACAAGACGCCCGACCCCTGGGGCGCTTTCTATGCACGGGAAGCATTGGGCGTCAGCACATGGGATATCTACGATTATGTTATCGGAGCTTACGGAGGAAAAATCGAACAACTGTTTGCCATCGGCGGTGATGGTGAACTTTTTGAGAAAAGCGACGATTCAAAATCGGCACAGCGCTTTCAACCGGTTGTCCGCTATCTTGGCCCCTTCACCGTGGAAAAAGGTAAATCCAATGAACATAAAATCCAGCTTCCGCCGTATATCGGTTCCGTACGCACAATGGTCGTCGCTACCAACGGACGAGGCTTCGGCGCAGCGGAAAAAACCACGCCCGTACGTAAACCGCTGATGACGCTGGCCACCTTGCCGCGCGTGATCGGGCCGGAAGAAGACGTATGGCTGCCGGTGACAGTCTTCGCTATGGAAGACCAGATCAAACAGGTAAATGTAGAAATCAGCGCCAACGATATCTTCAGCATTGAAGGAAACAAAAAACAAACCGTAACATTCTCCTCTACGGGCGACCAGACCGTATATTTCCGCCTCAAAACGAAAGACCGCACAGGAGTAGGGAAAATTACCGCTACCGTGAACAGCAATGGAGAAAAAGCAAGCCATTCCATTGAGATAGATGTCCGGAATCCCAACCCGACGGTATTTACTTTTGCCGAAGCGCTTGTAGCATCCGGCAAAAGTTGGGACGGAGAATATACACTGCCCGGAATGAAAAGTACCAACAAAGCAACCATTGAGGCATCGTATCTTCCGCCCATCAATCTGGGACGCCGGTTACCGTATCTGATTCAATATCCTCACGGATGTATCGAACAAACTACTTCGTCGGTCTTTCCGCAATTGTATCTGGACCATGTGATGGAGCTAAGTGCAGATAAAAAACAGGAACTCGAAACAAATATCAAAGCCGGACTTGAAAGATTGAAAAAGTTTATCACGCCGCAAGGCGGTTTCGGCTATTGGCCGGGAAACGAAATGCCCGACAGTTGGGGAACGAGCTATGGCGGACATTTTATGCTCGAAGCCGAAAATAAAGGCTATGCTTTACCCGCAGGCACGAAACAGGCATGGCTGAGCTATCAAACCAGACGTGCCGGCAGTTGGAAAACCGGCGAAGGCGATGCACTGGGACAAGCCTACCGCCTGTACACACTGGCGTTAGCCAAACAACCCGACCTGAGCGCCATGAACAGACTGAAAGAAACCGCCAACCTGCCGGTGACGGCCAAATGGAGACTGGCAGCAGCTTACGCGCTCGCCGGAAAAACCGAAGCGGCCAAATCATTGACGGCAAATATGCCTGTCGTTGGAATGACATACGCTAACCGTTTCGATGGAAATTTCGGATCATTGGAACGGGATCAGGCCATGATTCTCGAAACTCTCACCCTGATGCAGGATCGCCAACAGGCTTTCCTCATCGTGAAAAAACTTTCGGAAGTCCTTAACTCGCAAGAATGGTTAAGTACGCAGACTACGGCTTACAGTTTGACGGCCATAGCCAAATATGCGGAAAATGAAAAAGGCCAGAAGGAAATCAATGTTGAATATACCGATGCAACAGGAAAACGGCAACAGTTGAAAAGTAAAATGCCCGTTTTGCAGGCCGACATGAATGTCCCTCCCGATAAAACCGGAGGCGGAAAGATAACACTTCACAACAACAGCGAAATCCCGCTTTACATCCGGGTAACGGCGTCAGGTATTCCGGCGCCCGGCAACGAAAAAGCTTCCGCACACGGCCTGAACCTGTCCGTACGTTTCGTGGACGGGAACAACAACGACATCAACGTGGCCGACCTGCCGCAGGGAACGGACTTTAAAGCGATCGTTACCGTAAGCAACCCGACCGGAAATTCAAATTACACCAATCTCGCACTGACCGAAATTTTTCCTTCGGGCTGGGAAATCGTCAACACCCGCCTGAACGACGAAAGTACGGACAACAAATCGCCTTTCGATTATATTGACATCCGCGACGACCGGATATACACTTATTTCAGCCTCCATTCGGGCAGTAAAAAAACCTTTGTGGCGTCGCTTTCAACAGCATACCAGGGACGTTTTTATCTGCCGGCTTTCGCTTGCGAAGCCATGTACGATGAAACGGTGAGAGCCAACAGCGACGGAAAATGGGTGAAAGTAACACGCAATTGACAGTTAAGAAGATGGCTTATAAATCGATCATGAAAGGTAATGGTATTTCAATATTCTTAACTATATTTGTAAGTTTTTTTTATACAAAGCAAAAATGGTAAACCGTTTGATAATGAATATATTGACAACAAAAAACCGTGCGTTCCTTTGCATGGTTTTCGGCGTCTTTTCATTTCAAATATATGCTCAACCTTCCGTTCGTACGGTTTTGACGGATAACGGACAATGTTACGCCATCGTAAATGGTATTTCTTTCTCCGGATCACCTACGGGTTATTACCTAACCGGCGCTACGACATCATCATCCACCGGCAATACTACAGATGCGAGCGGAAATCAGTTTAACGTCGGGGTCACTGATGTTTTCTACTATGATCTTCAAGATACTATCGCGGCTTATACCATCATTGTAGTTCCCCGTATTGCACCGCCTGTTGTTTCTGCAACACGGTATGCCGCATCCGGAATGTGCGAATATACCGTGGTTGGAACGGAGTTTGACCCTGTGATCGCCAACGGTTGTACAGTCCCAACAGGAATGACACTAAGTTCCCTGTCCGGCACGGTGTTGCCCGTAGGGATAAACATCGTCACCGTAGAATCAAAACTCCAAGGGGTACAGATGCAGACGGAAGACATGACGATTACTGTGGAAGACACCATTTCCCCGACCATTGGTAAGCAAACATTGCTGACGGTTTATCTGGACGGGACAGGCTCTGTTACGCTTGTTCCTCAGGACTTGATCATTACCGCTTCCGACAACTGTAGCGATTCTACGGATCTGGACTACAAAATTAAAAGGCTGCCCGGCAGTTTTGGAAATAGCGTGACGTTCGACTGTTCCGATACGACCACCATACCGCAGTCCGTTCAGGTGAAAGTGACCGACCTTTCCGGCAACAGCACAGAGTGGGAGGCGAATATCACCGTGAAAGACACCATTTCTCCGGTAGTATTGTGTAAAGAAAATATAATCATCTATTTGGACAGCCACAGCGGGCAATATACGCTTACGCCAAGCGATCTGTTCGATAGTGTTTTCGATAACTGTACGGATAGCAGCGCTTTATGGATGAGGCTGATACTCAATCATGACAATGTGCTTTTAAACGATTTTACTTTCAATTGCAGTCATGTCGGAGATACATTAGTGACGGTTTTGATAAGGGACAATTCAGGCAATCTCAGTATTTGTGAAAAAACGGTCACTATCGCTTATTACGAAAGCCGGACACCGGCGCCGATAGTTGAATCTTTGCCTGAGAATGGAGAAATATGCAATGGCAGCCCTTTTACCCTGAGGCTCAGCAATGACGGATTCGATGAAGTTACCCGCTGGGAATGGACTACCTCGCCTGTTGTCGGCATAACCGGAAATTCGTCCGGAGCAATCCAACCGACAGGCACTTATGAATTGCAGCAAACTTTAAACAATAGTACCCAAGTATATGATAGTGTTACTTATGTGATTTCTGCCGTACTTTACAGTCAGTGCCTGCTGACAGGGACGGGAATTGTCCGCTACGCGACGGTAAACCCCACGCTTATTCCGGTAGCAGTGCCTGACACCAACATCTGCAATTCGACGCATGTTCACATTCCCCTTCATTCCACCAGCGTGGTGAGCCGTCATGCCGAAATTCTTTTCCGGTGGACGGTGGGCAATAATTCCGAAGTAACCGGTTGGATCAGCGGCGACGGCAGACCGGTCGGCGATACCATCAATCAATTACTTTTCAACAAGACTACATCCACGCAGGATGTAAGCTATACCATCAGACCGTATCTGTCGCTGAACAATTATTCCTGCACTTCCAACCCAACGACGCTCTTTACGGTGAAAGTGCAGCCCAGCCCAAGATTAGAGATGGTTTCCAGCGTGTCGTCAGCCATTTGCAGCGGCGATACCGTATCTCTGACGGCATCCATGAGCAACACCCTGAGCGACGCTACATGGAGTTATGCCACCGTTGCGCATGTACCGGCCGGCATGACGGTAAGCGGATCCGTCGCTTCGACGCCCGGCATCTTCCAACTCAGCTTCGACAATGCGGATGTCAACAAATTGGAGGCGACTTATGTTTTTGATCCGATAATTACCATTACATCGTTGAATCAAGTGTGTTTGGAGAAGAATGACAGCACGGTGATCGGTATAACGGTCAATCCGATTCCGGCACTGTTGTCGGCCTTTAGCGGGAACGACTCTCTCTGCCACGATGAAGGAACCGCTATCCGGCTGTTGACCCAAAATCTCGAAGTAGCCGGCCTCATGAAATATCATCTGGATGTAAACTACGATGCCTCGTCGGTGGCAAACGTGTTACTGACGCCCGGCACATACGGATGGCAAGATGAAATCGATCAGACCGATTTGCAGAACATCAGCGAACAGGTGCAGACCGTGCGATACATCTTCATGCCCACGATCGACGTTTCCGGTAAAATGTGTAACGGAGAGAGCGATACTGTTATCGCCTACATTGCGCCGGAATTGAAATTCGACCTTCAACCATCTTCCTATGCAGGCGGATGGAACGTTCAATGCCACGGTGGGAATACCGGAAAAATCAACATTCGTTCGCTTCAGGGCGCATGGGGAACATTCGGGTACGACTATCTCTGGAATACAGGCGCTGCTACCGATTCCGTTTTTCAACTGAGAGCGGGCGACTATAGCGTTACGGTCACCAATAGAGTTTACGGATGCCATGCTTCCGAAACCATCACCATGGAAGAACCTCAAAAAATCGGTATTGTGGCCAACGTCACCAAACCCGTTTGCAACGGGCCTACAGGCAAAATCGAACTGCAAGTTTCCGGTGGTACGCGAACATACGAATATCAGTGGAACGGTCCCGAACATTTCGTATCCGTAGATTCCGCCGCTACCTCATTGAGGGCAGGCAATTACTACATCACCGTTAACGACGCCAATGCTTGCGACACCTCCTTCACGGTGGTAATGCCTGCCGGCAACAGCAGCGAATTGTTTCCCAACTGGAATGAGTCTCGATACGGTATTATGGATGGGAACAGCAATACGTACTACAATATATCCTGTCACGGCGCCAACGACGGCTACGTCCTTCCGAGAATAACCGTGCAAAACATTGTCGTTTATACCTTATGGGAGGAAGACCGTATTGTAAAAACCGATACCGCCCCCAGTTCCACTATCTTTCCTGTCGGGAGTATTAGGGTGGAAAACCTGTCGGCAGGGAAATACCACCTGACGGTAGTCGATGAGGCGGGTTGTACCTACGAAACGGCGCCGATATTCATCCGGCAACCTTCACCCGTGACTTTCGATACTTCCGTGCTCGTCTATCCCAGCGGTTTTGAAATCGACTGTTACGGTTCCGAAACAGGACAGATTGAAATTCTAAATATTGAGGGAGGCTATGGAACCTATTACGGCCCCTATGAATATGTATGGACTTCGGTAAATCCGGTACAGCAAGGGGCGCCGACCCAAACGCAGTTAGCGGCAGGTTCTTACGAATTGAACATACGGAACAAACGCCTCAGTGGCTACTGCGATACCACCCTTGTATTCACACTCCGGCAACCGCCCGAAATAACGGTCACAGCCACCATTCCTTCGCACGACGGCTTTGAAATCGCCTGTTACGGGCAAAAAACAGGCACTATCGAAATTGATGTTGCCGGAAACTATTCCGAATATCAATTCCGGTGGGATAGCCCCAACGGAGAAATCCTCCATCCGGCTTCCCAAAACCAGTATAACTTGCCGGCAGGCGATTACCGTTTGGATGTAACCTACGGCGTTTCCGGCTGTGTATTGCAGAAGCAGTATGTATTGCGGCAACCGCCGGCTATCGAACCGAATGCCGTGATACAGGACGTTACGTGCTACGGCGCATCCGACGGCGCTGTCTCGCTATCGCCTTCGGGAGGCATTCCGGGCTACCGGTACCTGTGGCAAACACCCGACTTCGGCATCTATATCAGCCATCCGACGCGGCAAAACCAGACGGATATGCCGCCCGGCACCTACTGGCTTGTGATCACCGATACTTCCGAATGCGTGAAAGCGATTACCCTTGAGATCCGGGAACCTGATGAGATCAAAGCCAATATCACGGCCGAAGATCCGACCTGTACCCCCGGCAACGACGGCTTCATCACCCTTCAGCCGACAGGCGGCGCTCCCGATTATTCCTATTCATGGAGCACAGGCTCGACCGGCAGGGATATTACCGGCCTGTCCGAAGGCGATTATACGGTTACCATCACAGACAGCAATAACTGTACGGCAACCGATTCCGCCCGAATCAATACTCCCGGCAACCTGATGGTGGAAGCAGAGGTCGTCAGCAACTACAACGGTTATCAGGTAGCCTGCTATGGCGGTCGTTCCGGAAAGATCAACCTGAAGATACCCAACGGACGGATGCCCTATACCTGTCAATATATTTTGGATGGAAACATGATGGATTTGGATCCTCAACATGCCGTTGCGGGAAACTATCAGATACAAGTCACCGACCAGTTCAATTGCAGCGGCGTTGCCACCGTATTGCTTGCACAACCCTCGAAAATGCAACTTACGGCAGTTGTCGCCGAGCCGAGTTGTGCAGACTATGACAACGGGTCTATCCGGACTGCTGTGACCGGCGGCGTTGGTCCTTACACCTACTACTGGTCGGGCACGGGAGCCGACACCCCTGTTGCCGAACAGTTGCAGGCAGGACAATACGCCATGACGGTGATCGACGGGAATCAGTGCGAAATCGACACGCTCTTCCATCTGAGTCAGCCGGAAGCCATTCAGATTCAATGGGAAACTGTTGACGCCTATTGTCCCGAAATACCCGACGGAAGCATCCGGAGCCGTGTGACGGGCGGCGTCGCACCCTACGTGTACCGGTGGCAGGGTTTGGGCAGCGCATTGCCGGAACTGAACGAAATAACCAGCGGGCAGTATATGCTGGAAGTAACCGACGACCAAAACTGCACCGCCACTGCCACGATAATTGTAGGCTACCACAGCAACGCTTGTTTGAGGATTCCCAACGCTTTCTCGCCCAATGCCGACGGAACCAACGACCGCTGGGAAATTTCGGCGGGCGATCCGGCCTCTACCGCCACACCCTATGCGCTCGGCGATTTGTATCCCGAAGCCATTATAGAAGTGTATTCAGCCAACTGGGGCTTGTTGCTTTACCGTTCGCAAAAAGGTTATCCGGAGCCGTGGGACGGAAGATACAACGGGAAATACCTGCCGGTTAATTCCTATGTCTATGTCATCCGGTTAAGAAGCGACTTGAAGCCCATCACAGGAAATGTCACCATTATCAAGTAAGCATGAGACACCCCCATCCGATATTATCGAAACAAATCCGGAAGCCGGTGTATCTGTTTGCCGCGTGGCTGTTCCTCCATGCGGGGAACAGCGCAGGACAGCAATCCCCTGTCTATAGCCAGTACATGCTCAACGGATTTGTGATCAATCCCGCTATGGCCGGAGCAGACGGACGGCTCAGGGTGGGCGTATCGGTGCATGACTATCTGATGGGGATGAAAAATGGGCCGAAGACCATCAGCGCCAGCGCCAGCGGTCGTTTGCTCATGTCGAAATCAAAGGTGTCCAGCGGAAAATATATCCGCGGAAGAAGCGGGAAAGTCGGAATGGGCGGATTGGTTTTCAGCGATTGCAACGGTTTGGTAAGGCGCGTAGGATTGCAGTATTCCTATGCATACCATGTGGACGTAAACACCGCACGTACGGCGCAGTTGTCGTTTGGACTGTCGGTAGCCCTTTCCCAGACAAGCATCGATTCAAAATCACTGGAATTTCACGATCCCGAACCGCTCTTGACGAGCGGCTTCGGCAATCTGTCCTATGTACCCGACGCGGTACTGGGTGTTTTATATCGATACAAGGCTTATTATGTAGGCCTTACAGCGTCCAATCTTTTCCAGCGTTCCATTAATTTCGGAGAGTTCGACTATGATTATGTACTGTACCGTCATTTTTTCCTGCTTGCGGGCACTTCTTTCGAAGTAGGCAACAAATTCTCGTTCTCCCCTTCGCTTCTTGCCAAAATGACATCCAACAGCGTTTATCAGGCGGAAATTGCCGCTCAAGTCTCCTACAAGGAAGATGTGTGGCTGACGCTGGCCTATCGCACCCCAGACATCGCTTCCCTGATGGTCGGATTCCGCGCCGGGAAAGTGTTTATCGGTTATGCCTACGAATACAATTTCAGCGTTGTCCGTACTTTCAGTAAAGGCAGTCAGGAAATTTCCCTTCTCTACCGGATAGGAGACCCTGTCCGACGCTATAAATGGGGAACAAGGTTTTGAAAAAGCCCGAAACCATTTCGATTCTATTTCAAATAAATTTTATTTTTTGCACTTTTAAGAATTATTAACACTAAAAATTTGCAAAATGCGTTTTTATGTTGTATATTTGCAGCATCAAATTTTGTTCGAACCTTATCATGTGCAATAGTTGTCTTTTTATCAAAAAAACGTCCGAAAATGCGGAATTTTCCCATCAGGTGAAATCTGTATGGAATGCAGGCCATGTATGGTTTGGTACGGTTATTGAGAGAGAGAGAGAGAGAGAGAGAGAGAGAGAGAGAGAGAGAGAGACTTACAGCAGACCAAATATATTTACGCGCGCGCGCAAGGTAAGAACTTTTTTTCAAAGTTTGTATATATGCCGCAACATGTTTTTTGCATGGAGCGGCTTTTTTATTGTTCCTGTTCCAAATTTAAATGTTTTGGACGGTATGATGCGTATTTATTTGGCCTGTTGGAATATGCGCCTGAACTGCCGGAGGGTATTCCCAAAGTCCGCCATTCATTCAAACATTCTTAACGGTTTTTTAATAATGGTGTAACTGAAAAGAAATACGGGTGCCATAGTTTTGTAGCAAAAAATCAAATGAATATATGAAGATAAAGAATTAATATTAAGCAAAATAAAATAAAATCAACATGAATCAAAAGAGAAAACAAATCGTTCACTGGAACGAAAGGCGAAAAATGATAATAGGATACCTATCCATTTGTTTTTGGATTTTTGGTATGTGCGGGATCGCCTTTCCCGCCAATGCAGCCGATGGGGAGCAATCGTTACAACCCCCGCGTACGGTTACGGGAACCGTATCCGATCATACCGGCGAGCTAATGCCCGGAGTGAATGTCGTTATTCGAAGTACGACGACAGGGGTAGTAACCGATAGAAACGGGGAATTTACAGTCAATGTTCCAGCCGATACTTCGGTCTTGCAGTTCAGTTTTGTCGGTTATCAGAAGCAGGACGTTATTGTAGGCGCAAGGCGCGTGATCGCCGTCACCTTGAACGAAGAGGCGGCCAAATTAGACGAAGTGACGATCGTAGCTTTTGGAAAGCAAAAGAAAGAAAGCGTAATTGCTTCCATCGAAAGCGTCAGGATGTCGGATTTGAAACAGCCTTCCTCGAATCTTACCAGCGCTTTTGCCGGTAAGATACCCGGATTGATCTCCTATCAAACCACCGGCGAGCCGGGTGAAGACCTTGCCCAGTTCTTTGTGCGCGGGGTGACGACCTTCGGATACAAGCAGTCGCCTTTGATCCTCATTGACGGCTTTGAAGCCAGCGCTACCGATCTGGCGCGCATACAGCCGGACGATGTGGAAAGCTTTTCCGTACTGAGGGATGCTTCGGCAACGGTACTGTACGGGGCAAGGGGCGCCAACGGCATCATTCTGGTCAATACAAAGGCAGGACGCGAAGGACCGGTAAAACTCAACGCCAGAGTGGACATGCACGTGGCAACGCCCACCCGGATATTGGAAATGCTGGATGCGGTGGACTACATGAAACTGTACAATCAGGCGCGTATGACAAGGAATCCGGGACTGGGCGCCTATTACAGCGAACAGAAAATCCATTCCACCATGATAGGCAAAGACCCGATGATCTATCCCAATATTGACTGGTACGCGACCCTGTTCAAAAACTACACCATCAATACAAAAGCCAATATCAACGTATCGGGCGGCGGACAGGTAGCCAATTATTACGTATCCGGCGGTTATGACAATGAAACGGGATTGCTGAAAGTGAACGGACAAAACAATTTCAACAACAACATCAATATCGACCGGTTTCATGTCCGTACCAACGTCGTCTTCAAACTCTCGCCCAGCACCTCGCTGGACACCCGCATTCAGGGACGGTTCGAAACTTATACGGGGCCGTACGTTGCTACAACAACCCTGTTCAATGAAGTCATGAACGCCAATCCTGTCGATTTTCCCGCCGTGTATGAACCGGACGAGGGACATCGCTATGTGGAACATGTCCTTTTCGGCAGCCAGTATTCCGGCGGCAGTGCAGCCACCAATCCTTATGCCCAAATGGTCAGGGGATACGAAGAACGGAATGAAACCACCATCAACACGCAGGTAACGTTGATGCAGGATCTGGAAATGATTACGAAAGGACTGAAAATACAGGCAAAAGCCTCTGCCAAGGTACGAAGCAAATATTCCAGCAGAAGAACCTACTTGCCCTATTATTATACGGTAGATACCTACAATCCGATTACGGGCGATTACACGCTGATGTGTATCAATCCCACTTCCGGAAGGGCTTATCTTGGGAATGTGGAGCCGGGACGCGACGCCGACGGCCTGTATTATTTCGAAGCGCGTTTGAACTGGGATCGAAAATTCGGTAAACATGCCGTCGGCTTCATGACGGTAGGCATGGCCACTTCCTCCAATGCACAACTGGCCGATCTGGCTAATCTTACCATATACGAGGCGCTGCCGGAAAAAAATCTCGGCAATTCGAGCAGGCTTACCTATAATTATGATTCGCGCTATTTTATCGAACTTGCTTACGGATACAACGGTTCGGAAAAATTTACCGGAAAAAACCAGTTCGGATTCTTCCCTTCCGTTGGCGGCGGATGGCTGATTTCCAACGAGGACTTCTTTGCCTCGCTGAAAAATACGGTCAGCAACCTGAAACTGAAGTTTACTTACGGTTGGGTGGGCAACGATGCCATTTCCTTACGCAGCGAACGGTTCTTCTTCCTTTCCGATATTACCAAAGGCGGAAGCGGTTATAATTGGGGAGAATCGTTCAATCACAGCGAAGGTGGTTATACCATCAAACGTTACGCCAATCCCGACATCAGCTGGGAAGTTTCCGAAAAATACAACGCAGGTATGGAAATAGGCTTCTTCAAGGATGAGGCATTGAAACTGCAAGTGGATTTTTTCAGAGACATGCGCAACAATATTTATTTAACCAGAGAGACCATTCCCGCCACTGCCGGTTTTGAAGAAAAACCCAAGGGCAATGTAGGAAAAGCCTTATCGCGCGGCCTCGACGGATCGTTGGATTACCAGCAGAATTTCAACAAGGATTTCTGGCTGACCGGACGCGCCAATTTCACCTATTCCACCAATAAATACGTGGAAAAAGACGAACCCGATTACGAAGACGAGTACCTCCAGTTCGTCGGTCAGAACCTTAACCAGGGACGGGGATATGTAGCCGAGCGCCTTTTTGTGGACGACGCGGAAATAAAAAACGCCCCGTCACAGGCCTCGCTGGGCGAATATTCCGCCGGCGACATCCGCTACAGGGACATCAATGACGACGGCGAAATAAACCTTAACGACCGTATCTTCATGGGATATCCCACCGTTCCCGAAATACAGTACGGATTCGGCGTGTCCGCAGGCTATAAAAATTTCGATTTCTCCTTCTTTTTTCAGGGAAATGCCAGAGTATCCTTTTTCATCAATTCGGGAACGGGTACGGGCATTGCGCCGTTTGTCGGCAGACGCAACGCCCTGAGCATTGTAGCAAGGGATGCATGGAGCGAAGACAAGCAAAACGTACATGCTTTCTGGCCACGGCTCACCGATCAGGTGATCGCCAACAACAGCCAGCAATCGTCGTGGTGGTTGCGCAACGGTTCCTTCCTGCGGCTGAAGTCCACCGAACTGGGCTATTCCCTGAGCGGATGGAAAGCGCTTCAGCTCATCGGCGCCCAGTCCGGCAGAATCTATTTCAGCACCGAAAACCTCTTTGTCTTCAGCCCTTTCAAGTTGTGGGACCCCGAAATGGGACAAAACGGACTTGCCTATCCGCTCAACAGGAGATTTAACATCGGCATACAGTTAAATTTTTAACGATAATGCAATATCAAGAATAAAACATTTCAAATACAATACCATGAAAACATTCGATAAAATAGGTAAAATAGGAATTTTGACGGGGATCGTTTTCCTCTTTCCGGCTTGTGATTTTCTGAATGTCGTGCCGGACAATACCCTGAAACTGGAAAATATTTTTTCCGTGAAAGACGAAGCATGGAGCGCTTTGGCAAAAGTGTACAGCTACATGCCGCGCGACGCCAACATGCACGATACGGAATACTGGCTGGGCGATGAATACGTCACTCATGCCAATTCCACAAACGTTGCGACTTCTTACCGAAGTAACAGGATCATGCGGGGGCTGCAATCTTACTCAAGCCCGCTGCTGGGATACTGGTCAGGCTCCAACGGCGCGCCGCCGCTGTATCAGGGAATCAGAAGCGCCAATATCTTTCTGGAATACATTGACGGCGTGATGGACATGACTTTTCAGGAAAAGGCGGAATGGGCCGCGCAGGTAAAATTCCTGAAAGCCTACTATACTTTCCTGCTGGTACGCAATTACGGGCCGGTGGTGATCGCCGACGAAGCGGTAGCGCCCGACGCCATGGGACAGGAGTTTTATCAGGAGCGCGTCAAAGTGGAAGACTGTTTCGACTTTATCATCCGGCTGATGAACGAAGCCATTCCGGAAATCAACGAAAAGCAAAGTTCGCTGGACTACGGACAGATTGACCGCGTAGGCGCCATGGCCATCAAAGCAAGGATAATGCTCTACAGGGCAAGCCCTTTCTTCAATGGCAACAGCGAATATTTCGGCGATTTCTTCGACCACGACGGCAAGCATTTCTTCCCGCAAAACGCCAAAAGGGAAAAATGGGAAGACGCGCTGCAAGCCATAGAAGACGCCTTGCAAATCGCCAACCGAAACATGAAGGACCTTTATACCTACGAACGATCGCCCTATGTTTACGACCGCGAAGACTGGGATTTCGATCAGGCAAGAATGCAGACCCTCTACGATTTAAGGATGCTGATAGTGGACAAATGGAACAAGGAACTCTTGTGGGGGCTTTCCAACCTGCCGGCGATGACCTCCACCGTGTGTTCCGAAACGAATATCCGCCTGCCTTCGGGCTACTCCGGCGGCGGAGTGGCGCTTAACTATACGGGAAGCCAGCAACGGGTAGGGGCTAGCTATGCCATGGTAGAGCGCTACTATACCAAAAACGGACTGCCAATAGAGGAAGACCTCACTTTCGACAAAAGCGCCATGTACAACATCCTTACCATGCCCGGTCCGCTTGACGTCGAATATGATCCGTACAAAGGCCTGATGCAGGCCGGCGTGCAGACCATTCAACTTTATTTGGACAGGGAACCCCGTTTTTACGCCAATCTGGGACTCACCGGCGGATACTGGCGCGCGCATTCGGCAAGAATCAGAACCACTTTTTTCCGCGAAGGACCCGGTGGTAATGACGCCAGTACTTCCAATTGGATCGCCTCCTCCATCGGAGTACAGAAATTTGTGCATCCCGAATCGACTTCCGGCAGCGCCGCACGAATCGTCAAATTCCCCTTCCCCATCATCCGCATGGCAGACCTCCTGCTGATGAAAGCGGAAGTCATGAACGAACTCTACGGGCCATCGCCGGAAGTATATGAGTGCATCAACCGCGTCCGACGCAGAGCAGGTATTCCCGATGTGGAAACCGTTTGGAGCGATCCCACCCTGACAAGAAACGTCGATAAGCACAAAGACCCCGAATGGCTGAGGGACATTATCCTGAGGGAAAGAAGCATCGAATTTGCTTTTGAAGGTCTCAGGCACTGGGACATGCTGCGATGGAGACGGGCGCCGCAGGAATTTTCCAATTCCGCCATGGGATGGAACCATCGCGCTACCACGCCGGAAACGTTTTTTACCCTCCAACCGGTAGAGTACAGAAAATTTAAGGTCAAAGACTGTCTGTGGCCTATCCCTCTCAGCGAATTGAACATCAACAACCGGCTGATACAAAATCCGGGATGGTAACAAGTTTTAAATATGAATGTTAATATAAAATCAAAATAAAATGAAGACGATCAAAAAATATATTTGCCTGATGGCTGTCGCGCTGACGGCTTTGCAGTCATGCAGAGAAGAAGGACGTTTTGAATTGTACTCCGGCGATACCGTAGCGCCCGGAAAACCCACCATCATTGACTGGGAACCGTTTTTCGGCGGGGTAATCATCTATTTTCAACCCTCCGACGACGAAGACCTGCTCAGTATCAATGCCGAATATACCAACGTCAACGGCAGAACTTTCAGTTTTGCTGCTTCCTATTTTACCAACGCCATCACGGTCAGTTGTATGGGAAGCACCGACCCGCATACGGTGAGGGTGTATGCCATGGACCGGACGGGCAACAAATCCGAGGCCGTTCCGGTCATCGTTCGACCCGACGAACCCATCGTACAGCGGGTGGCTTCTACCGTTTCCGTGAAACCGGCTTTCGGCTCCTTTATGGTGGAATGGGTCAACGGACTGATGGCCGACGTGAATGTCTATGTCGATTTCAGTTTCACCCAAAACGGAATACCGAAAAGTTTTACGCAGGTTTTTTCTTCCAGCGACGACTCCGTCAGAATGTTTGTAGAAAATCTGGACTTGACCCATTCCGAACCGGTGACGGTGCGGGCGCGCGTGGAAGATTATTACGACAACAGCTCTGTAGTGGTGGAGCTGGGGCAAATCATTTTGCTGACGGACGAACTGCTGCCTAAAGCCGGCTGGTCGCTGCCCGATACCAAAACCGAAATCGGCGGCGTCCCGCAATGCTTCGGCGACTCCTACGAAGGCAAACTGCGCTTCGTGATCGACGACATCATCGACGAAGGCTTTATCTATAATTACATGCATACCGGAAGCAGAGGCTACAACGGCAATGCCGACGACGGCAACCTCCCGTGGAATGTCCTGATCGACCTGGGCGACTATTACGAGTTGAGCCGTATCATCACCCACCAGCGCCACTATGCGGAAACCCTGCTGGAAAGAGGACAATATTATCAGGACGAAAACGTAGGCATATACAATATGTATATCTGGGACGAAGACCTGCAGCAGTGGGACTTCGTTTCCCAGCGGAAAATCCCCATTCCCAACACGGGCAATCTGGTTGAACTGCTCCAGAAAGCCAGAGCGGGAGACTTCGCCTATCTCTATCCGGATGAACCGAAATACACCAAACCTACCCGATGGTTCAGGTACGAAGCGGTGGTCGGTTTTGCCAACGATTATACCAGTATTCTGGCTACTTCCCTGTCGGAAATAACCCTTTACGGACGAAAAGTCAATCGCTGAATTATTTTATCTATCACCAATAAAATCAAGTAAAATGAAACACCTGTTATTATACGGTTCGATATTATTCCTCGCCTTTTCCTGTAGCAAGATGGGCGACAATATCTATGATCACGCTTCGGACGAAAGAATCTATCCGGGCATGTTCGAAATTGCCATGCCGCGCGTCGGATTCGAAAGAGTAGAAATCGACCTGATGCAAGCGGGACGAATACCGGCAAGCATGATGAAAATGGGCACCGCTCAAAAAACCGTGGTAGAATACGACAACACCGTTATCGTGATCGATTCGCTCTGTTCATGGGTGAACATCACCGGACTGACCCAGTCGAAAACCTACCGGTTTTACGTCTATACCATCGACAAGTACGGCAACAAATCCGTGAAAAGAACGCCTTCCGCCGTCCCTTACCTTAACGAGGATTTGGAACTCCTCAAGATCCCCACACCCGTAGTGACCTACGCCGATAACGGCCTTACCGTATCGGCCGACATCAACTGGCCAGAGGGATTAAGCTCGGTAATGATGTACTACATCGGGCTAACCTATTCCTATACCGATGCGGACGGATTGCCCCGAAACGGCGACCGGGCAGGTAATCCGCTCTTTACGGCGGAAAACCTTCCCAAAGGAGAAGATGTGACGATCAGCATGAAATATGATATTGTCCCCATCATCTCGAACACGGCGCTCAGGGATACCCTGCAACTGATCAAACCCCTGATCATCCATACTCCGGAATAACGAATAGTGAATAACGAATAATGAATAGTGAACAATTAAAAAATGAATAATATGAAAAACAGTTGGTTCAAATGTGTCATACTGCCGGTGGCAGTGATGATATCTGCTGCATGTTCCGAAAAGAACGAAGAAAAGTTTGTATCCGTCAATACGGAAAAGCTCGTTTTCAACTATCTGGCTTCTTCTCAAGCATTCAAACTGCTTACCAACGGGGAATGGAGCGTGAGTTTGACGGAAGGCGGCGATTGGCTTTCCCTGCCGGTAACTTCCGGCGTTGGCAAAGGCAGCGAAAAGGAAATTCTGGTGCAGATATACGCTTTAGGGAACGACGGTTTGCCGCGTTCGGGAAAACTGGCGCTCCACGCTGCCGAAAAAGACATTGAGATAGCGATAGAGCAGGAAGGATCGGGAGGCATTGCCTTCCAAACGCCTACGCTGACCGCTTTTCTGCAAACGGGAACAGCCATTGAGGACATCTACCTTAAAATTCCCTACCGAAAGGCGCTGGGCAGCGAATCTTTTTCCGTCTCCGTAACGGTAGCGGGCGCCGGTGCAGCCGGCATCAACGACATCGACGACTTTCCGGTGACCATCGGAAGTGTGTCGGGCAACATTTCCGTACCGCTCTCCGGAACGCCTCTCACAACGGGACAGGTGATTTTTACCATCCGTTCGTCCTATGCCGGTTATACCGGACAAACCTTAACCGCCGCAGTGATGGCAGATATTCCCCACTTTGAAGGGGCGATACTGATTTCGGGAATCATGCCCGACCCCAGAGGCACCGACGCCCCTGCCACGGGTGCCAGCGCCACCTTCGCCAACCCCACCATGGGAGGAGCCAGCGTACATGCAGGGCCATACGAATACATACAGTTCATAGCGCTGGAAAATATTGACTTCTCCATTACGCCCTATGCCGTGGTAATCTGCAATAACCTTGTGGGCAGCGGCGCTCAGGAAAACGGATGGGCCACCGGAGGCTCCAAAACATACAAATTCAACCTCACGCAGGGGCAAGTGACTACAGGCGAATTTTTCTACGTGGGAGGAACGGCAAAATCACTCAACGGATACAACACCTGCGGCATCGTGGACATCAGCCATGCCAAATGGATACGCACCATCGCCTACAACAATCCGGGCGTCACCGGCGACGGCTTCGGCGCGCAAACAGGCGGAGTGATGAGTAATTTTACGACCGCCAACCGGAGTTTTTCCGGTATCGCCGTCTTCAAGGGTATCAACGTCACCAAAAATACGGTGCCGGTGGACGCCGTCTTCTTCGGCAATAAAACGGACGACGGATATAACGAACTCAACGACTGGGGATACCTCATCCCCAAAAACGACTTCTACCAGCCGGTCAACCCGGACGATCAGTCGGAACAGCGCATGTTCATGAAAGGAACCAACACCCGCTTCTTTTACGGGCCAACCGGTACCGACATCAGCGATTACGCCATGCTGGGAGGCACCCTGAACAGCAAAAAACAGTGGCTGCTACCCCGATCGCTTACTTCCAAAGTAATGACGCCCTGTCAGGAAATGTCCTATTCCCTGCTCGACATCGAAAGCGGCCCAGGCGTTACCCAATTCATCCACTAAATGCATCCCGCCATGAACCGACGTAAATTCTTGCTTTATCTTTTCCTGTACTGGATCGGCATAGTCAATATCTTGGTCGGCTGCGGAAAAAAAGAAGACGACATTCCCGAAGAAAAGCCCGACGACAACGGGAACAACAACGGGAACAATAACGGAACGGGAGAAGAAAAACTGATCGAAAACGCTTCCATTCCGTCTTCCCTGAACGTAACCGCCGGCGACAGCCTGACCGTTAACGGCGTCGGGTTCCTGGCCGGCGACAAGATCAAAATCACGCTCTCGCTCGACGGACGGCAAAACTACTTGTGCGAAGTGACTGCCGTAACACCCAATTCCGCCACGATCACAGTGCCGGACATGGATTCGGGCAGGTACAATTTCGTACTGGTGAGAGGCGACAAAACCGCACCCATCGGCACCTCCACCCTGACCGTCACCTTCACCGACTGCCACGGACGGATCACCGATACCGGCGGAAACCCCGTGCAGGGAGTAGTAGTCAGCGACGGCTATTCCTGTGTGCGGACGAATGCAGACGGACGATGGAATCTCACGAAGCACGACAACGCCAAATTCATCTTCTATTCCGTGCCGGAAACCCATGAAGTCAATGTCGCCGCCGGCAGCAACGCCGCACTGTTTTATGCGTCCATCGATAATCCCACACAGTTTAATTTCACCCTGAAACCGCTGCCGGCAGTAGAAAACGAATTTACCCTGCTGGCTATCGGCGACCCGCAGGTAGCCTCCGCCGCAGACGTAACGCGATTTACCAACGAAACGATGGCAGACCTGAAAACGCTGATCAATGCTTCCGACAAACCGTGCTACGGACTGTACATGGGCGATATGGTGGCGGATCATCCGGAACTGTTCGCACAAATGAAAAATGTGACCGGCTCCTCCAAGATGATCTATTTTACCACCATCGGCAACCACGACAAAACGGGAGGCTCCGCAAGCGTTCCCCGTAATGCCGACCAGTTCTGTTCCGTCTTCGGACCGCTCGACTATTCCTTCAATCGCGGCAACATCCATTTCGTATGTCTGGATAACGTGATCTACACCAATAAAGACACCTACACCGCCGGCTTTGAAGACCGCCAGATAGAATGGCTGCGGCAAGACCTGAGTTTTGTGCCGAAAAGCAAAACCGTCATCGTGTACTATCACATCCCTATCCGGAACAGCAATTACAAAAACCGGACAGCCCTGCTCAACCTGCTGAAGCCTTTTGCCAAAGCGCACCTCATGTGCGGCCATACCCACTATACCGAGCATTTCGACATCACTTCGCCCTTGACGGTGCATGAGTTTATCCATGCCGCCGCCTGCGGAGCGTGGTGGAAATCAACCGTCAACGGCGACGGCACACCCAACGGATACGCCGTGTACGATGTAGTGGGAAGCGAACTGGACAACTGGTACTACAAATCCACCCGCTACAGCAAAAATTTCCAGATCAGGATGCACTGGGGCGATGATGCTTTCGGAGGATCTCACGGAACCTTCTCCTACGGACAGGGGCACAAAATCGTCGCCAACGTGTTCAATGCCGATGCCGGATGGACTGTCAAAGCCTACGAAGACAACGTGTTTGCCGGCAACCTCGTCAAAATAGCCACCACCAAGGACGAATGGGCAAGAGGATACCATATAGGCGTGCTGAACCGCAATCCGGACAATTACAGCCCCAATAACAAGCATGCCTATCTCCATACGCTTGTCAACCCTGCTGCCACTACCATCGAAATACGGGCAACCGACCGTTTCGGAACTGTGTACTCGCAAACCGAAATTATCCGTAATCTGACCACCGCAGCATCCTACCAATAGAATGAATAATTAATAATTAATAATTAATAATTAATAATTAATAATGAATAATAAATAAAATGTAAAACTTTAATTTTAAATGCTATGAAAACCAATTTTAAACAAGCCCTTGCGATTCTTGCAGTCGTATTTGGGGGAACGGCTTGCGACGACAAAGCCGAAAACCAACTGGAAAGCCAGATCGAAATCAGTACGGCGTCCATGACTTTTGAACACGAAGGCGGCGATTTACCGCTTGACGTCTCATCCAATGCCGATTGGACAATAGACAAAAGCGGATGCGTCTGGGTAACGGTGAACACGCTTGCCGGCACAGGCGACCAAACCCTTACCGTCACAGCGTCGCGCAACGCGGGCGCGCACCGCACAGGCAAACTTGTCCTGCTCGCCGGCGACAAATCGAAAGAAGTAAGCATCACTCAGTATTCCGCCGTGCTGTCATTCGGCGAACCTTCCGTATCGGGCGTGTTGAAATCCAACCTCTCCATTGACGAGGAAACCTGTCTGGTCATTCCCTATTCGGGAGGCATCGGCAACGAAACGTTTACCGTTTCCGTTGTCACGTCCGCTGCCGGTATTAACGCCGTCAGCGATTTTGTGGTGACCCTTACTACGCCGGCAGGCGAAATTTTCGTCCCCTTGTCCGGCGTACCGGCGACGGCAGGCGAGGTGACTTTCTCCATTACTACGAACTACGCCAACCCTACCACCGGCACGATTCTTACCATTCCCGCATTGCAGGCAACCATAGAAATCGGCGCCACGCTCGTTGTCGGCGAGCTGTCGCTGTCGGACAACCTGACCTACACCAAATCCGTCGGCAACAGTCTCATCCTGAGCCTGCCTTATGAAGACGCGCTGGGTGTAGAAAACTTTACGCTGTCGGTAGCGGTGAGCGGCGTTGCTGCGCCCGGCATTACCACAGACGCTACCGTTGACGTCGCCATTTCCCAGCCCGGCAACGGAACCATCGAAATACCCGTTAGCGGCATACCTTACAAGGCGGGACAGGTGACCTTTACCGTTACGGGCGACAATGCCGCTAAAACCTTTACGCTCGACGCCGCCGAGATCAACAAGAGCGTGAACGCAACGGTCGCCGACGACGGCAAGCGCTACTATAACGGCGCCTTCGTCATCTCCGGCGTAATGGGAGACCCCAGAGGAACAGACGGCACTGTTGCCGGCGCCGCCGCTACCTTTTTCAACCCCGACATGAACAACCTCAAGCAACATGCCGGTCCTTGCGAATACATGCAGTTTCTGGCGCTGGAAGAGATCAACTTCTCCCAAACGCCCTACTGCGTCATCGTGTGCAAAATGACCGATCCCAACGGGCCAACCGCCGACGGATGGACAGAAGGCGGCGGCAAAACCTTTAAATTCAACCTGACGGAAGGAACGGTGTCCAAAGGAGAATTTTTCTACGTGGGCGGCGCTGCCAAGACGCTCAGCGGATACCGCGACGACGCTGCAAGTAAACCTGCTGACTGGCCTCATGTGTCGGTCGGCATCATGAGCATTCGGGATTCCAAGTGGATACGGGCGCTTACGTATGCCAACAATCCCTTTACCTTCGATGATGGGATCGGTAGTCGCACCACCGATATGTTCTACAATTACACTGCTTCGGCACTGCGTTTTAACGGCATTGCGGCATTCAAAGGCACTGTCGTCGATAAAAACACCGTTCCGATGGATGCCCTCTTCTTCGGCACCAACAATAGTTTTGCCTATAATGCTGATATGCCGAGCAGTTACCTGACCGTGCCGCTGAACGACCTGTACAGTCCGGTGGAGGGACATTACGGACAGGGTACGAATACCGTCCTGCTTACCTCAGTTTATACTTCAGGAGCTGCCGATCACGGCGAATTTATGAAATTCGGCGGCCGGCTGGGAATCGACGGTAACAACAACAAGGTTTGGTTGCAAACGAGAGATATCACATGTATCTCTCTGGGAGATCCGGGCATGTATATCGGATCGCCCAATAATACTACACTGGCAGAAAACAAGTATGATCCGGCCAAGGAGAACGAACCCAATCCGCACTTTCCCGGCGACGATCGTTACACCAAGCGTTTGGCAACGATAGCGGATATTGAGACCTTCGGCGACGGCATCACCGCCATCGTGGATCAGCCGTAAGCGCGCCATACGACAAACTATCGGGCGGACAGGTATGGATATGACGTACTTGTCCGCTTTTTTTTACGGTGATAAGCGGTCGTCTATGGACTGGGAAGAGCCGGTAAAAAATTGTTCGGGGAAATTGACTAAGTACAGTTTTTCCGTACTGCGGGTGAGGGCAGTGTATAACCATCGCAGGTATTCCGGCGTTGTCCCGCTGTCATTGAACCAGCCCTGATCGAGAAAGATGCACTTCCATTGTCCGCCCTGCGCTTTGTGGCAAGTGACGGCATAGGCAAACTTCACCTGAAGGGCATTGAAAAACGGATCCGTCTTTATTCTTTTTATTCTTTCCTTTTGGGGAGAGATATGTTCATAATCGCTTGCCACGGCATCATAGAGTTGTCGATGCTGTTCCTCGCCGAGCGATGCGTTTTCGTTTGACAAGGTGTCCAGCAGGAGAACCGCCGAAAATTCCCGGTCGTGATAATCGGGCAAGGACAGTTCCACTTCGGCAAAACGGAACCCGTAACGCTCCGTATATTTGCGGATGCTCCGCACTTCGGCGATATCGCCGTTGGCGATGAAACTGATTTCGCTCTCATCCTGTATCCAATAATAATTATTGCGTACAGCCATTAACAGGTCGCCGGGGGTCAGTTCTTCTTCCCGGTAGAGGATACGATTGCGGATGCCCTGGTTGTAGCGGTTAGCCTGTTTGTTGGAACGGCAAACGATCATGGTCTCCTCCATTCCGTAGTGATCGTAAGCGTCGGAGATCGTTTCGATCAGTTCGTTGCCTGCAATACGGACAATGTCGGTGAAATTGCGCAGTTGCAACGTCGGGCAAGTCGTTTTAAATGTTTCCAACTGTTGCCTGACGATGGTTGCGTTGTACAGGATCCCCGACTCCTGCGACTGTCGCATCACTTCGGTGAGTTCATGCTGCCGCACCGTCAATCCGTATGCTTCTAATTGGCCGGCATCCAAAGCGGGGCTTTCGTCCTGTCCTACAGGCGGCAGTTGTGCGGTATCTCCAATCAGTATCAGGCTGCAATTCCGTCCGCTGAATACGAATGAGATCAAGTCGTCCAACAGGCATCCGCTGCCGAAATAACTGCGGTCTGCGCTGTAGCGGGAAATCATGGAGGCCTCGTCCACAATAAAAAATGTATGGCTGCAAGCGTTGAAATTAAGCGTGAACCGTCCCCAAGCATCGTTGGCCGACTGTTGCCGGTAAATTTTCTTGTGGATGGTAAAAGCTTGCCGACCGGAATAAGTACTCAGCACTTTGGCAGCCCTTCCGGTAGGCGCCATCAATACGGAGGGAATCCCGAAATGCGACAGGGTATGGATAAATGCCGATATGACAGAGGTCTTCCCCGTGCCGGCGTAACCTTTGATCAGCATCACCGAGCGGTGACCGGGATTTACCATCATCTCCGCAAGCGACTCCATCACCCTCTTTTGTCCTTCCACCGGTTCTAACTTCAAATACCGGAGGAACATTTCAATAATATGATTTTTCAGCATAAAAAATAAAATACTAAGATAGCTATTATTTCTTAAGTTTTTTTTTTACTTTTGCCAAAAAATAATTTTAACGCTTGTAATAATGAAAATAGCCATCCATATTATTTTAGTTATCGCTATTTGCGCGATATCATATTTTATTGTCGAAAGTGTCCAGAAACCGATACGGTTTAACCGAGAACAGGAAAAGCGCTATAACGCTACCATTCAGCGGCTGAAAGACATACGAACGGCTCAAGTCGCATACAAGGCCGAGAACAAACGCTACACGGCAAGTTTCGATACTTTGATTGCCTTTTTGAGAGAGGGAGATTTCAAAGTGGTGAGGCAGATCGGCGACGAAGACGATTCCGCCGACGTAAAAGCCGGACGCATCATCAGAGACACCACCCTGGTGCGGGTGCTGGATTCCCTGTTTTACAAAGGTTATCCTATAGACTCCATCAAATATGTCCCCTTCACCGACCGGAAAGAGTTCGAAATGGGTACGAAAAATATGGAAGCCGGAAAGGTCAAAGTGCAGGTGTTTGAGGCAAAGGTTCACAATGACATCCTCCTGCATGGGATGGATCCTCAACTGCTGCTGAACTTTAACGCCGCAAGGGAGAAGACCGTCAAATATGCCGGATTAAAAGTCGGCTCTCTGTCCGAACCCAACAACAATGCCGGAAACTGGGAATAAGAACGCATGTTTTTCCTGCATCGATCTGATGGATGAAACTTTTGATGTTTCGCGATCAGTCACTTTTGACCTGTCACTGCAAATAGGGGCGGAAGGAATGTCTTATTGCCTGTACGATACCGTTGTCAATAAGTTTGTGCTATTGCGCCATTATCCTTTTGGCGGACACGAAGAGGCGGTTGCATCGTGTGAAAAGCTGTTGGCGTCGGATGAATACTTGCAACTTCCCTTCAAGCAGCGCCGTGTCATGTGGGTTTCGCCGCGTTCGACGGTGGTGCCGGAAGCATTGCTGGACGAATCTCGTGCGGAACAGCTGCTCACTTTCAACCAGGGCGATCCCCTACAGGAAGAACAGACCTTCGTCCGTCACCTGCCTTCCCTGAAGTTGTATCTGCTGTTTTCCGTTCCTGCGACGCTTGTTCGCCTGCTTTCCGCCTGTCAGCCCAACATCCGGTGGATACATCATGCGCAGCCGGTGATGGAGGGAAGCGCCTCCAAAGCCATGCCTGTCTCGCTCTTTTTTTACGATGGTTACATGGATACGGCGCTTTTCCGGGACAGCCGGTTCCTCTTCTATAACAGCTATCCGGTACATGCCCCTGAGGACGTTTTTTATTTTCTTAGCGGCGTGATGGAACAGTTCGATGTGCCGTTGTTTACCGCCGGAATAGCCTACTCCGGATTATCCAACGACATTGCGCCGTATCTCGAAACGCTCAAAAGCCATTCCTTGCGGATCGTGGAATGTGAACCCGACAAAAAACCTGTCTATAGCTATGCGATCACCGAGGCCTTGCGCAAACGCTTTGCTTACCTGTTCCATCTCCACGAATGCGCATCATAGGCGGCACATACAAGGGAAAGACCATTGCGGTAAATGCCCGTCTGTCGCTCCGGCCTACCACCGATTTTGCCAAAGAAGGCTTGTTCAACATCCTTTCCGGTCGATACGAACCGGCGGCTTCGGAGGTGCTTGACCTGTTTTCCGGTACGGGCAGCATCAGCTATGAATTTGTTTCGCGCGGCGCAAGAAACGTCCTTGCCGTGGAAATGAACCCGCAACATGTCGGATTCATCCGGCAAACAGTCCGAACCATGCATATCGAAAACATCAGGATCGTCCGGGACGATGTTTTTCACTTCCTTACTATTTGCAAGGCAACTTACGATGTTATTTTTGCCGACCCTCCCTACGATATGCACAGGCTGCCGTTCCTTCCCGACGAAATCCTGCACAGGCCGCTGCTCAACGACAACGGCATCCTGATCGTAGAACATTCGCGGCGCACGGATTTTTCCGGCCATCAACGGCTGATCATGCACCGCAACTATGGCAACGTACATTTCAGCTTCTTCCGCTAAGCGATGCGCCATCGACAAGCGTAGCATGGCATGTTGCGACAGGCTGGAACGCAAAACGCATGATACGGCACCGGATGTGGAAAATTTTTCAGGAAACGCTTCGACCAACAAGTATCCATCAGCCTTATTTTAGGGTTCGGATTTTGGAGGGGGGGTAAGTTCAAATAGTAAATGCAACTAAAGTAAGAGGTTGAGAAAAAGTTTTTACTTTGTAGTTGAAATGAAAAATAAAAAACAATTCATCCGGAAACAAAATTAGATGAAAAACATCTGTTTTCCATGCGCATGCAATGAAAAAAAGTTTTTTGCAGAGGAAAGAACAGGAATAATTGCCTAAATTGACAGCGAATTGACTATTAATTGACTAATTCATAATAACTGCCTGCACCATATCCTTTATTAATCAATAATTTGAATGCATTTGCCAAATTGTGCAATTCATTAGTTGCCATTTGTCTTGAGACTTCGTTTATTTCCTGATAATTTAAAGTGCAAAATTATATGAAAAACAAAGGTTTTCCAAGCGCGTGAGATAAAAATCAAGACCACCCCGTTGCGCTTACTGCCGTACTCGAAGTACAATTGCTGTCTTTGTAGCTTAAATTAAGTAATTGTTTAACAATTAAAAATGTAAGTTTATGGACAAATGTTGTGGTCTTGACGTGCAAAAAGACTTGATTAGAGGCAGTTTTGTCCCTGATGACGTTCTTCGGCAAATGCGTCGGTTGACTCGCCGGTGTCGCCGGTTGACCAAAAACAGGGTTCGCTTTGAGCAGCAGATGGACAATCAGTTGCAGCGATGTAACATCTGTTTTAGCAATTATGTTTCCGGTCAGGGGAATAATAGTGATTATGTCAATTTAATTACAGGCCAAATTTTAATTTTT
>JAISWE010000195.1 GCA_031271175.1 Bacteroidales bacterium
CTGCATCACAGGTCAATTTCTCCTGTTGGAAAAATCGCGTATTTTCGAGGGTTTTTTGGCTAAAAAGACGACTATTGCACATATAAAGTTCGCATAAAATTTTACGGCACAAATATACAACATAAAAAACGCATTTTGCAAATATTTTTGAAAAAAAATGAAAAAAAAATATTAATCAACTGAAAATATGTTAAATAGGTGATGGGTGTTTTAAAAAATTTTTTTCATCAGACAAAAGCTTGCAGCCAGGCATGCGCCATCAGTTGAGCGCCAGCCAAAGATGCATGTACGCCGTCCGTTAGCTTTTGAGCATAAGCCGAAGTGAAAAGGAAAAACATTAAAAACAAAACCAACCGCCGCTTTATCTTCGTTTGCAGCAGATTATCTTCAAGACATAAAACTTGTCGCGAAGGTGACCAGCAGCGTCAGCAGGCCGGAAAAAACGACGGAACGTATTCTCCCACCCGGCCGGTCGATGCTTAAAAAGAAATACAGTCCGGCAGAAAGAGCGGTCATGGAAATCAGCACTGTAGGAATCATCCAAACCGAATGTATTTCATCAACAAGCAGAAATGCGAGCAGCGGCGAAATGCCATAGAGACCGAAAAGAATTAAAGTCGGATCATCCTTGATTTGCCTGACAAGCTGTCTAAGCGGCCTTATCGATGGTTTAACCGTCAGACAGACAATAAGAGTGACGCCTAACGGAAGCCATGCCCAATAGCCGAGCATTTCCCTTTTGAGCGACGGAACGGTAATCATCATCAGCCAGACACTGAAAAACAGGCAAAAGCCCAAAGCAGGGAAAGACCAGCGTGGAAACTCCTTGATCCAGCCGATCCCCAGAAATACAAACATGGAAAGAGCGGCCACAGCCAACAGCATCAGAGCGATGAACGGGGAAACCGTTATCCCCGAATCGAAAACAAACCAGGCCATTCCGAACAGCCCAAAGGGAATCGTTGCCAGAAGCGATGTGCGAATTGAAGTTCTTGTATTCATAACAAATGATATTGATTTAACGATACAAAAATAGTCATACTTTTTTATCTTTCTCAATATTCAGAAAAAAAGATGCATCCCTTGTTTTTTCGTGATGATTTGAAAACGAGTTTAAGAGCTTCTATTCCGAGAAGCCGAGCCGGTTGATATATTGCAAAAAGAGCGGACATTTACATCTTCAACTCTTTTTTAAGCATTTCGTAGATTTCGTGCCATGGCTTCATGAAAAACCGGGTATTGTAATCGGAAAGTTTTGCAAAAACGCCGGAAGAATAGAACAGTTCCGAAGCCTCTTTTTCCGATTTGTCAAAGTCGATAATGAACCTTTCCACCACTTTTTCACCTATATCTTCAATACCGGTTATAATATTGTAGTCGATCAGTTGCAACATCTGCAACGAACTTACCGTACAGAAACAAATTTGATGTGACGGTTCCGGATATTTTAATTCGGCAAAAAACTGTTCCTTCGTTATTTCGCCATTCAGGAATCGCTGAAGACGGCGCTGTATTTTATCGTCGGCAACAGGCCCTTCTATAATATCGTAATCGTGCCACTGTTCGCGGGTTTTACGGTTTTGTATTACAAAATCAAACCATTCGTCATTGTAGGCGTCGAAATGTAAGACATTGAATTTTTTATTAGTATAAGCATTTTCGTTAAATTCAAATGCTGTTATGACGCCTCCAGAATGTGCTCTGATTCCTTTACGAAAAGCCCAAAATTCTGCCTGTGAAAGATATTTTGTTACGTAAAAACCCCGTCCGAAATCCCGTTGTGGTTCGCCTTTCGACAGGTCAATTTCCATTATCAAAATATTGCTTCCGTGATAAACTTTCATCGCAGTCCTCCGTTTTCGCGGCAGACTTCGTATATATCACGCACGGCATAATCAGTGCTGTCGGTATGCAATGCCCACCAGCATTTATTGAGATAATCCCATCCGCCATATTTTTGCAGGTAAAAAAAAGCGTTTTGGACATTCATTTTAAATGCCGCCGCAAATTCAGGCACAATAAAAGTGATGAAACTCACTTTGTCGCTCGTTTCTTTGTCTAACGTCTTCCCGTTTGCCATCTTTGTATCCATAATTAGTTCATTTTTTATGCTACAAAAATACGACCTTAATTTCAAATAACAAAATCAAGCGTGTAAACCAATATTCAGTGTTTTCTAAAAAGGTACGAGGTATTTCTTTAACAATAAATTATTATCATATTTTATTGGCGGGGACAGTATCGTTGTTGCCATATTTTTTGCCGGATTGTTTCATGTATTGCCAGTAAAAAAGCAGGATGGAAAAAACGCCGACGGTCACTGCCGAGTCGGCGATATTGAATACAGGGGCAAAAAACAGGAAAGAATCACCTCCGATGAAGGGCATCCATGAAGGATAAACTCCACGGAAGATTGGAAACGAAAGCATATCCACCACACATCCCTGCAAAAAAGGAGCATATCCTTCGCTTGACAGGTGCGATATGCCGGCATACCCTGCATAATGGCCCGATTCGGGTTGATAAACAGTGCCTGTATCGAAGATCAGGCCATACAAGGTGCAGTCAATCATGTTTCCGATGGCTCCTGCCAAAATCAGCGCGATGCACAAAATAAAACCCTGCGGCGCCCTGCTTTTGATTAATGAACGGATGTACCAGAAAATAGCCACGATGGCCGCCATCCGGAAAAGACTCAAAAACGCCTTTCCTGTTGTGCCTCCCGTCAGCCAGCCAAATGCCATACCGGGATTTTCAACAAAATGAATACGCGCCCACGTTCCGATGAGCGAAAAATCGTCGCCCAGCGCCATGTGGGTTTTTACCCAGAATTTTAATATCTGGTCTGCGATGAGGATAATTGAAACCAAAGCAATTGATTTCCAGATAATAGGTTTTTTCATTTATGATATTGATTTTCCGGCAAAGGTAAAAATTTTTATTTGAATATTTTTTTTGCAATATGTTTTGGGAGGGCATCCCTGTGTACGACTACAGATATGGTTTTATACAGGAAAAAAGCTTCCGACACATAGATATATCCGTTGTGACCGTTAACGGTTCCCCATGAATTTTTTACTTTGTAAAAGTGTTTGTCCGTCTTGTCTTTTGCGATGCCTGTCATGTGCATTCCGTGATCGTCGGTGGTTTGGAAATTGTCGAATGCCGCCTGCCGCATTTCTTGCGTAACGGTTTTACCGTCCCCGTTTTCGGAGATGTCGGCAATGCCTTTGAGTGAAAAAAATCCCGGTTCGCTGACGTCTGCCGCCCAGAGCGCCGAGTGTCCGCTGTTCAGGGCATGGTTCACCGTTTCCAACAGTTCTTCCAGAGGAAGGTTATAATAGGAAGCCCAAATCCAGTTGTCGGGTATTTCGAGGATAAACGGACGGTAAAAGGGATGATGGGAAAAGGAAGTCAAAGCGACATAATCGTCGAAACGGAAATTCAGCGACTGTGCAAAACTTTCCGGCGTATGTTCCTTTCCCTGGCAGGTAAATTTTTCGGGACGCTCGCCCAGATAGGCATCCATGATGCCTTCAAAGCCTTTCATCCATGCGGTGGTCAGGCGACGTCTCTTGTCGCTGTTTTGCGTTTGCAATATGGCGCCGACATAAGCCTTGGTAACGGCATCCAGTTCGGCATGTACATTTTCCGTCTCCCCGTAATTCAGTCCCTGATAGACTTCCTGCGGAACAATACCACAGTTTTCAATGACCCAAAAAGCGTCCTGAAATGATCCGCCGGAGGCAAATTCCAATGCACCGTGCAAACGCACATATTTTTGGGCTTTGGCGGGATAGGTATGGCGTACAATCCACATTTCCGACAGGTCATACTCAGGCTCTCCCCTGCGCAACAGTTCGCTTTCAAGATATGACAAAGCCGAATAACTCCAGCATGTTCCCGACGAATGCTGGTTTTTTACGGGAGTAGCTTTCACTTCACGAATAACGGTAAATTGATCCGGTTCCTGCGCCGGTATCGGGGTTTCCGCCCACAAGCATCCTGCCAGCGGCAGATATTTGACAAATGTTTTCATTTTTGATTATTATTCATTCATTTACATACTCAACGGGGTTTATTCTCCCGTCAGGATATTGGTTACACGACTTCCTGCCGGCGTCATGGGATAGACCATTCCTTTGGGTTCTACTATTACTTCGAGCAGGTATGCGCCTTTGGTGTTCAGCATTTCGGCAATGGCGCCGTCCAGGGCAGTCCGCTCGCTGATGCTTCGTCCGGGTATTTTGTACGCTTCGGCTATTTTCACAAAATCCGGGTTGTCCATCGACGTTTCCGAATAACGTTCGTTAAAAAACAGTTCCTGCCACTGTCGTACCATTCCGAGAAAATGGTTGTTCAACAGGATGATTTTCACGTCAATGCCCGACTGCATAATGGTACCCATTTCCTGTATGGTCATTTGCAGGCCTCCGTCTCCCGTGAACAGGCAGACAGTACGGTCGGGCGCTCCTGTTTTGGCGCCGATGGCTGCCGGAAGCCCGAATCCCATCGTACCCAGGCCGCCGGAAGTGACCACGCTACGCGTCCGGCGGAATTTGAAGTAGCGCACGCCCATCATCTGATTTTGCCCGACATCCGTTACCAGTACGGCGTCATGGTCTGTGGCTTCCGATACCCGATGCACGACCTCACCCATGGTAAGAGCGCCTTTGGGGGGGAAAAGTTCTTTTCGGATGACCGTTTGGTATTCTTTTTCCGCGCAGGGCGTAAATGTTGCGCGCCATGCCTTGTGTTCGCCGGGACGGAGAAGGGCTGTTACTTCGGCCAGCGTTACTTTGGCATCTCCCAGCACTTTGACGGTAGCAGGTACATTCTTGTTGATTTCCGCGCGATCGATGTCGAAATGGATCACTTTTGCCTGTCGGGCGTAAGTTTTCAGGTCGCCCGTCACGCGGTCGTCAAAACGCATACCGATGGCGATGAGTACGTCACATTCGTCGGTCTTCATGTTGGGAGATATGTTTCCGTGCATTCCGAGCAAGCCTGTATTCAGCGGATCATCGGAAGGCATCGCCGACAAGCCGAGCATTGTGGTAGCTGCCGGAATATCTGCTTTTTCCAGAAATTTTTTCAGTTCGTTTTCGGCGCCGCTCAGGATAACGCCCTGTCCCACCAGCGCCAGGGGTTTTTGGGCGTCGTTGATGATCGATGCGGCTGCTTCCACATCTTTCCGGTTGAGGCTTGGCACCGGCTGATAGCTTCGTATGAAGGCCGTTTTACGGTACTCGAATTTTTCCAGACTTCCGACCTGTGCGTCTTTGGCAAAATCAAGCACCACGGGACCCGGACGGCCATTAGCGGCGATGTAAAACGCCCTGGCTACCGCCCATGCCACATCTTCCGCCCGCCGAATCTGGTAAGCCCACTTGCTTACAGGTTGCGTAATACCTACCACATCCGCTTCCTGAAAAGCATCGCTACCAAGCATTGACGTAGGCACCTGACCTGCAATCACTACGATTGGCGTGCTGTCAATCATGGCATCCGCAATACCCGTAACGGTATTGGTCGCGCCCGGCCCCGAAGTCACCAGCACCACGCCAACCTTGCCCGATACGCGGGCATAACCCTGTGCGGCATGTGTGGCGCCCTGTTCATGACGCACCAGAATATGACGCAAGGTTTTCTTAAAATCGTACAAAGCATCGAATACCGGTATGATCTGACCGCCGGGATATCCGAATATCGTATCCACTCCTTCCTCAATTAAAGACCTCAACAAGGCCTCCGAACCTGTAATTTTCTTTTCCGACATTTTATCAATTATCATATTATAACCGAAAAGCCTTTTCCGATGTGAAAAGGCTCTTATGCTTATCCGGCTCCATACACCATCCCCACATCAGTTCTTACCGACGTTTACCACCACGAGGAGGCCGACCATCAAAAACAATGTATGAAACATATTACCATTCACCAATGAAACGGCAAAATTAGATGAAAAACTTCAGTTTTCCAAGCGCGAGCAATGAAAAAAGTTTTTTTACAGAGGAAAGATAATAACTTTTTTTCATAATTTTTTTTTTTTCAACTGCCAACAGGCCATAACGGCAAATATATGCGTTATTTCAACTTTCAACTTTCAATTTTCAATTGTTAATTGTTAATTGTACCTTTGTGCATTAAAAAAATAATTGATGACTGCCATTATTCTTATTCATTGTGTTGATCAGCCGGGTATTGTGGCCAGAGTGACCGAATTTATCCACAGTAACAAGGGCAATGTGTTGTCGCTTGAGCAGCATGTCGATCGCAGTGCAGGCCGTTTTTTCATGCGTTTGAAGTGGGATCTCGACCGGTTTATGATTGCTAAGGAAAAAATCGGCGAATATTTTCAAACACTGATTGCCGCGCCTTACGGGATGATATTCGACCTGTATTTTCCAGGGCAGAAGCCACGCATGGCGATCTTTGTTTCGAAGATGTCTCATTGCCTGTATGACATACTTTCGCGATGGGAATCGGGCGAATGGCAAGTGGAGATACCGCTGATTATCAGCAATCATGCAGATATGCAGCCGATTGCCGAGCGATTCGGCATCCCGTTCCACCTTTTTTTGGTGTCGAAAGAAAACAAAGCCGAACAGGAAGCCCGCCAGTTGGAACTTTTGCATCGGGAAAACATCGACTTCATTGTACTGGCAAGGTACATGCAAGTATTGACGACAGATTTCCTGAAATATTATCCTCATCGGGTCATTAACATTCACCATTCCTTTTTGCCGGCTTTTGCAGGAGCCAAACCCTATCATGCCGCTTACGAGCGAGGAGTGAAAATCATCGGCGCCACCTGTCATTACGTTACCGCCGAACTGGATGCAGGGCCTATCATCGAACAGGATGTAACCCGAGTGAGCCACAAAGATTCTCTGGATACCTTCGTTCGCAAGGGCAAAGACTTGGAAAAAATAGTACTCTCAAGGGGCATATTTCTGCATATACAGAGAAAACTGCTGGTACACGACAATAGGACGGTAGTTTTCGGATAATCGCAGTAGAAAAGATGGACGAATGAAAATTTTCATTACATTTGCCCGTTTTTTATTCGTTGGACGAACGGCAAAATAAAAATGCCATCCGTCCGTTAATATATAATTGATTATAAGGAATGTATTTCATACCATTTCGTCATAAAACGGATATTAGATGGAAGGCGGCCTGTACGGGTGTGTGCTTGACATTTTGGTGGTTGACCTCGTGCGACCACAATTCTTCTTTGGGCAATTATCTGGTAGAATCCCATACGCGTACCGTCAAGGTGGATACCTTCAGTGTGAAGCTGTCCGTTCTTGCCAAAGACTCCATCGTTACTTCCGGCAAAGGCGTGCTTTTTGTAGGCGAATACGACGATCCCGCAGTGGGAAAGTCGCAGGCGCAAGGTTATGTCGAATTTATCAGAACCAGCGATAACGAAAACAACGAATATCCCCGTTTCGATTCCGTTACGCTGGTGTTGCGTACTACCGGCAATTATTACGGCGACACGCTCGTTTATCCCAACGTCGAGATATGGCGGCTGGACAAGCCCATCGAAATGGGCGACGACAACATGAGATATTCCACTTCAACGGCTTCCCTGCGGGACAATCTGCCCATTCAGCGGCGATTTAAAATGAAAGGCCCTGCTCAACAGGAAGTGGAAATACGATTAGCCAACGCTTTTGGAGAAGAACTGTTTTGGGGAATCCTCAAAAACAGGGAAGAGATGAATGCCGACAACTACCTGAAAACCTTTCCGGGCATTGCGGTCGTTCCGGCGGCAGGCAATTCGTGCATATATGCCTATTCCGTCACCGACAGTACCTGCCAGATTCGGCTTCATTACAGGATCTCCGAAAGCGGCGACCTGACGAATAAAGTCATGACCTTCAAGGCCAATCCCGCCAAGCAGTTCAATCATCTCAAAACGACATTGCTGCCGGACTTGCCGGTCGGCTCGAAATCCGATCCCGTTTCCACTTCCAACACGCGCAACATGGGCTTTATCCTGAGCGGCGGTTCTGCATTGTACACGAGGCTCGACTTTCCGGGACTCGAACATCTGCAAATGCTGGGCGAGATCGTAGTGGTGGAAAACGCCAAACTCATTGTACGACCGATACACCATAGTTATGATACAGTGCCTCTTCCGTCGGAACTGAATCTCTACCAGCATAATCCCGTCAACGACGAAAGAGGCGCCGAACTGCAACATCTGGCCGCCGGAAGCACACAACTCACCACCATGACAGGCAACCTGAACGGCGAAGGGAAAAACCAAAATATGCACGAACTGTGTTACTATGATTTCACCGTCACCGATTTCGTCGCGTCCCAAGTCGCCGCCACCTCTGAATACGGTAAAATAGCGCTAAGCATCGATATTCCCACAAGCAAAGGATCAAGCACCTTCCAGCGGCTGGTTTTCGGCGACCAAGACTTTTTCTATAAAACGGAGGCGCAAAGCAGGGAAAACCAAATCATGCTGGAAATAACCTACAGTATTTACAATGAATACAAGTAAAGTAACATCCTATCACAGCCTCCTCGCGAAAGTGTTTGTTCTCGGAACATTCTGTTCTTTCGGCTTCAGCCTGATGGCGCAAAACAGCACCAGCTCGCCGCTTTCCATTTTCGGCATCGGAGAAATAGAATTTCGCGATTTCGGCGTTAGTTCCGGCATCGGCAATGCAAGCATCGGACTGAGGACGCGAAATTTTCTCAATCATCGAAATCCGGCAGGTTTGGGCGGCATCGATACCCTGAAATTCATTTTCGACTTTTCCGGTTCGGTGAAATTTTCCACTTTTTCCACAAGCGTTGCCCGTGAAAGAGCTACCAATTTCAATTTCAAAAATCTGGCCGCCGGATTCAGGGTAACAAAACGGTGGACGGTAAGCGTCGGATTAAGCCCATATACCAATGTAGGCTACAACATCTCCAAGCCACAGGAAATAGAAGGGTCTTTCGACCGTTTCGAAGCCATTTACACCGGCGACGGCGGTATCAACAAGTTCTACTGGAATAATTCGGTCGAACTGCTCAAAGGGCTGACGGCAGGCATTTCAGCTTCCTATTATTTCGGGACTATCACCCGGAACGAAGCCGCCCAGTCTATTGTTATCAGCGAAACCATGACCGCCAACAGGATTGACTTCGATTTCGGAATGCAGTATTCGCGATTGTTTCAACAGCATACAAGAGTAACGGTGGGCAGCGTGTACGGTTACAAGTCGGATTTCAAGTTATACCAGCACCAGACTGTTTCCAACAGGAACTCCGGCTACCTGCTGAAAGACGAAAAAGTGCCCGATAAAAAATCATTCCTGCCGGAATCCTATGGCGTCGGATTCTCTGTGTGGCGAAACAAAAACAATGCCGAATGGCTGTTCTCAGCGGATTACTACCAGCAAAACTGGTCTGTTAACAAGGAACGCCTGCGGGGAATAGCCTATGCCGACAGCCGCATGTACAGCGCCGGAATACAGCTTACGCCCAACACCAAGCGTCCCGGCGGATACATGGAGATCATCCGCTATCAGGCAGGCGTATGCTATAACGAATCATATATGGCCATCAACGGGCATCAGCTAAAAGATTATTCCGTTTCCGCAGGAGTGGGACTTCCGTTTTTCAGAGGCATGTCATACGTGAATGTATCGGCAATTTTCGGACAGTCGGCAACAGGATTCCGGGGCGGCATCAAAGAAAATTACGCCTTGCTTTCCATCAGCCTCTCTCTGATTGAAAGCTGGTTTAAAAAGGCAAAATACGATTAAACAAGTGTTGCACCAGAACATGCGGGAACACCTGAAACATCCCGTTTTTAAAATAGTTTCCGAAACAGTGGAGGAAGAAGGGACACAAGCCTTCGTCATCGGAGGATACGTGCGCGACCTGTTGCTGCGTCGTCCGTCGAAAGACATTGACATCGTGGTATCGGGTAACGGCATTAACATAGCGCAAAAAGTCGCTTCCCGCATCCACCCCTCCCTGCCGGTAAGTATCTTCAAAAATTTCGGCACTGC
This sequence comes from Bacteroidales bacterium, assembly GCA_031271175.1. Classification (GTDB taxonomy): domain Bacteria; phylum Bacteroidota; class Bacteroidia; order Bacteroidales; family UBA4181; genus JAIRLS01. The sequence continues at coordinate 10,032 of JAISWE010000195.1, forward strand.
CATGTTCCGTTACGGAACGGATGAAATAGAATTTGTAGGAGCGCGTCGCGAATCCTATAACCGCGACTCGCGCAACCCGGCAGTAGAAAACGGCAGTTTTGAAGACGACTGCCAACGGCGCGATTTCACCATCAACGCACTGTCCATTTCCCTCAACCACAACAGCTACGGGCAACTTACCGACCCCTTTAACGGGCTGACCGACCTGAAAAACAAAATTATCCGGACACCGATGGATGCCGATATCACTTTCATTGACGACCCCTTGCGCATGATTCGAGCCGTACGGTTTGCCGCGCAACTGGGATTCCGTATTGAAGAAAAAAGTTTTCAGGCCATTGCACGCAACAGGGAACGCATCAATATCGTTTCCAAAGAACGCATCTCCGAAGAACTGCACAAAATCATCCTTTCCGGCAAACCGTCAACGGGATTCCTGTTGCTCGACGGAGCAGGACTGCTCAAATTGGTATTTCCCGAACTGTCGGCCATGAAAGGGGTGGAAGCAAGAGGAAGATTCGCCCACAAAGATAACTTCCTCCACAGCCTGAAAGTACTGGACAACATCAGTCCCTTCACCGACAAACTCTGGCTGCGGTGGGCAGCGCTGGTACACGACATCGGCAAACCCGCCGTCAAAAGGTTTCAGCCCGACACCGGATGGACTTTCCACGGACACGAGTTCGTAGGAGCCAAAATGATTCCCGAACTGTTCCGATCCATGAAACTGCCGCTGAACGACCCCCTGAAATACGTGCAAAAGCTGGTAGCGCTGCATCTCAGGCCTATCGTGCTGGCCGAAGACATCGTTACCGACTCTGCGGTGAGGCGGCTGCTCTTCGAAGCCGGCGACGACATCGACGACCTGATGATGCTCTGCGATGCCGACATTACTTCCAACAACGCCGACAAAGTGTATCGATACCGACAAAACTTCGAACTTGTACGCTGGAAATTACAGGAAATAGAAGAAAAAGACGCCATCCGCAATTTTCAACCGCCCGTGTCGGGTACCGAAATCATGGAAACCTTTCACCTGAAGCCCGGACGGGAAATAGGCATCATCAAAAATGCCATCAAAGACGCCATTCTGGACGGCATCATCCCCAACGACTATCAGGCGGCAAGAGAATTTATGATCCGGAAAGCCGCCGAACTGAACCTGAAACCGGCGTAATGGCAACATCTCCGCCCGCCGTTGAAAATAATGCCGGCAGCATTTCCTTCTTTCGCTATTTTGCGTAAATTTGCATCCGAAAAATCGATAAACTGAATGAACATGAAAGAAGTATTCTGGGTAGCCGGAGGAACCGGCTTCATTTTCCTGATGACCTGTCTGGGCGCTTCTATGGTATTCTTTTTCCGCCGGCAGACAGGCAGAATGACGCAAACCGTTTTTCTCGGATTTGCTGCCGGAATCATGATTTCGGCGGCCGTCTTCGGATTGCTGGTTCCTGCCATCGAAGAGGCCTCCGCCGGAGGAAAAGCCGGATGGATTCCCGCCGCCGGAGGATTCAGCCTCGGCGTACTGTTCCTGTTCGGACTCGACAGGCTGATTCCTCACCTGCACCCTCTGACCGGCATACGGGAAGGCCCCTCCTCTTCCATGAAACGCACGACATTGCTCGTTTCGGCGGTAACACTGCACAACATCCCCGAAGGCATGGCGGTGGGGCTGTCCTTTGCGCTGGCAGGGCAGCACGGCAGCGACCCAACCCTCTACGCCGCCGCTATGGCGCTCGCTTTGGGAGTAGGCATACAGAATTTTCCCGAAGGAGCCGCTATATCCCTTCCTCTCAAGCAGGAAGGAATAAGCGCAGCAAAGGCCTTCCGGCTGGGGTGCCTGTCGGGAGCCGTCGAACCCCTCTTCGGACTCCTGATGGTGTTCATGTCGGCCGCCATCGCGCCGTTCATGCCGTGGCTGCTCTCCTTTGCAGCAGGCTCCATGCTGTATGTGGTAGTGGAGGAACTGATCCCGGAAGCTCATTTGGGAGAACATTCCAACCTCGGCACCATGTCCGTAATGGTCGGCTTTCTGGTGATGATGATACTCGATATCGCAATGGGATAAAAATATCCAAATCTGTAGCAGGGAATATTTTTTTTGCCTGATAATAACAGTTCCAAATAATTTTCCTACTTTTACATGTTTTTTGTGCTATCCATTTTTGATTAAAATAAGATATGTTGAAAAGAATTATCGTATTTTGCATTACCGTCATTTGCCTGTGCGGCAGTATATTGGCACAGAGGAATATGAAGCAGTACGACCCGGACGCTTTATACAAGCGGGCCTTGGAACTTTACGACAAGGGGCAGTATGCCGCAGCAAGGAAATGCTTTGTTGACGTAATGAGCGTTACCGTCGATCATCGCAGTTTCATATATTCCAATTCGCAGTATTACACGGCTTTGTGTGCTATTGAACTGAATCAGAATGATGCCGAAAACCTGCTCGACCGTTTTATCAAAGACAATCCCAGCAACCCTAAAACTCCGGTGGCCAATTTCCGGATGGCACGCTATCACTACAACAACAAAAAATACAGGAAAGCCATTGAACGCTTTGAAATCGTTTCACCACGCGAACTGGACAAAAACCTGACGGACGAATACTATTTCCTGTTGGGACACGCCTATTTCATGGAACACGACAATATCAAAGCACGGGCTGCTTTCTTCCAGATCAAAGACGGCGAATCGAAATACGCCATGCCTGCGCTGTATTATTATGCGCACATCAATTACACCGACAAAAACTATGAAACCGCATTGCAGGGCTTTTTGGCGCTCAGAAAAGACGAAACATTCGGAAGCATAGCGCCCTACTATATCTCCCAAATCTATTTCATGCAGGAAAAATACGAACAGGTGATTGAAAACGCGCCCGACCTGCTGGACGACATCAACGAAAAACGCAAAGACGAAGTAATGCACATCGTGGGAGAATCCTATTACCGGCTGGGACGCTACAAGGAAGCCATCCCCTACCTCGAAAAGTACATCATCAATAAAAGCCCGACAGCGGAGGACAATTACCAGTTGGGATACGCTTATCACCAGTCGGAGGAATACGACAAAGCCATCAGGTATTTCGTAAAAGCCTCCAACAGTCCAAGTTCGTTGGGGCAAAATGCCTTATGCCATCTTGGCGACTGCTATGTGAAAACAGGCGACAAATACAAAGCCCGGCTGGCATTTGCATCGGCGGCGCAAATGAAATTCTCTCCCGAAGCGCAGGAAAACGCCCATTTCAATTTCGCCGCCCTCAGCTATGAACTGCTGATGTCCCCTTTCAATGAAGCCATCAGAAGTTTTAACGAATTTATTATCAAGTACCCCTATTCGGACAAGGTGGACGAAGCCTACAATTACCTGGTATCCGCCTATGCCACCACCCGCAACTACCGGCTGGCGCTGGAGTCCATCGAAAAAATCAGGATCAGGGACGACAACGTGAATCGCGCCTATCAGCGTGTATCCTTCTATCGAGGACTGGAACTGCTGAACGACCTGAAAACAGACGAAGCCATTGCCCTGTTCGACAAATCGCTCGAAAATGCAGGATTTGACCATTCGCTCGAAGCCCGTTGCCACTACTGGAAAGGCGAAACCTATTACCGGCAGGAGCGCTATGCCGAAGCCTACGACGAATACCGGAAATTCATTGCGATGCCGGCGGCAGCCCAAACGGAAGAGTTCAAGCAGGCCTGCTACGGGTTGGGATATGCTTCGTTCAGCCTGAAAAAATACCCCGAAGCGCTCGACTGGTTCACCCGCTACCTCGATGCCGCGGGGAACGAAAAATCCAAAACAATTGCCGACGCATACAACCGGCTGGGAGATTGCTATTTCATGAAACCTGCCTATTGGGTAGCCATCGAAAACTACGACAAAGCCATCCTCATGGGATTGTCCACGCCCGCCTACGCCTTGTTTCAGAAAGGATTCTGCTACGGACTGTTAGACCGCCACGAAAGAAAAATCGAAACCCTCACCCTGCTGCTGGACAAGTATCCCGGCTCATCCTATACGCCCGATGCTCTCTATGAAATGGGACGAAGCCATGTCACCATGAACAAACCGCAACTTGCCATCAACTCCTTCAACCGCCTGATTGCCGACTATCCGGCCAGCAGCTATGTCAGCAAGTCATTGCTTCAGTTGGGAATGGTATATTATAATATGGACAAGGGACAGGAAGCGTTGAAATACTACAAAAAAGTCATTGCCGATTATCCCACATCAACGGAAGCCCGCAATGCACTCATCGGCATAAGAACCGTATATGTGGACATGAACCGTGTGGATGCCTATGTCGATTATACCAACAACCTGGGCAATTTTGCCAACGTCAGCCTCAGCGAGCAGGATTCCCTCACCTATAAGGCAGCCGAAAACGTATATATGACGGGGGACTGCGCAAAATCAACCGCCAGCCTGAACCTCTATCTCGAACGGTTCCCCTACGGTTCGTTCAAAGTGAATGCCACCTTCTATCTTGCAGACTGCCGGCTGCGCGAAGGCAAAGCGGACGAAGCCATGAAGGGATTCGAGTTTGTGATCTCCCAGCCGCGCAACATGTTCACCGAACAGGCGCTGATGTCGGCTTCCGCCATCTATTTCAACCGGGGAGAATATACGGAAGCGCTGCAATCCTATCAACGCATGGAAACAGAAGCCGAAATGGCCGGCAACATACTGGATGCCAAGGTAGGCGTGATGCGAAGCCTGTTCCGGCTGAAACGCTATGGCGAAACCATAGAAGCCGCCAACAAGGTATTGAAAGACAAAGACCTGCCGGAAGAAAACCTCCGCGAAACCACTTTTATCCTCGCACGGTCTTATCAGGAAGAAAAAAACCTCGACCAATCGCTGGAAGAATACCGCAAAGTAGCAAAAGAAGTGAGCAGCCTGGAAGGGGCAGAATCGAAGTATCACATCATTGAAATACTGATGACGCAGGGAAAAGCGAAAGACGCGGAAGACGAAATATTCGACTTCGTGGCGCAAAACACCCCCCACCAGTATTTCATGGCAAAGAGTTTCATCCTGTTAAGCGACATTTATGCCGCGCAACAGGACGAGTTCCAAGCGATCCACACCCTGCAAAGCGTCATTGACAATTACGATGCGAAAGACGACGGCATTATCGCGCTTGCCCAATCAAAGAAAATCGCTCTCGAAGCCAAAGCCAATGCTACGAATGAAATAAAACCGGAAGAAATTGAGGTAGAAATAAAATAAATTGGAAGAAATTGAAAGAAGATAAGCACATGAAGTTTTTCAAACATCTTTTCATTACCGGAATGTTGCTGGCGGTATCTGCGGCGCTTTATGCGCAGGAACCCAACAGCCTGAACAAAGAGTTAATCCTGGTTCGGCCTTATGAACCGTCGGTAACCAATGCACAAAAAATCAACATCCTGCCAGAGTTGAGGGACACGGCACGCATCAAACCGACCTTCAAATACACCATCAAGTCCAAACGCATCGACACCCACCCGAACGTGACGCCCATATCCGCCGCAAAACTGCAAGCCCTGCCACAGTCCAAACTCTACCACGGCTACATGAAAATCGGAATAGGCACCCAATTCCATCCTGTAGCAGAAGCCGCCATCAATACGCTTCGCAACGACAAACTCGCAGCTGGCGCATTGCTCAAATTCGACGGCATGTTCGATAACGTGAAACTGGCCAACAACGAAAAAGTATATGCCGGCGCCACCGACGCTCACGCCAAACTCTTCATGCAAAAATTCTATCGCACCTCCTATCTGTATGGCGACCTGGGGCTGGCAGGCAAAACCGTCCACAACTACGGATACAACACCGACCTCTACAACCGGCACGCCGGACGCGACACCCTGATGGCAAAAGACGATATCCGCAAGCACTACACCTTTGCAGACACCCGCATCGGTATCCGCTCGTCCCATTTCCACACCGACAAACTGAATTACAACGTACAGGCGATCTACCGCTATGCAGGCAACCGCACCGACAGCCACGGCGACCGCCGCCCCCCGACCCCCAACACCCAACGGCATTACAAAGAAAGCGACATCAACCTCAATGCACAATTGGACAACAACATGTTCGGCGGAAACGTCGATCTCCAATACTACACCGGAAGCAAAGCCTTCGATTCCCTGAGAAATACCTTCACCCTGGGCGTCAATCCGTGGTTCATCCTGGACAACGACAGCATCCGGCTGGAAGTAGGAATGCGCGTGGCCATATACAAGGAAGGCAACGGCATCCTGCAATATAAAATATACCCCAAAGTGGAATTTCAGTTCACCCTGCTCCATGACGTTTTTATCCCCTTTCTGGGCATCGACGGCGCTTTGAAAACCAATACCTTCCGCGAACTCGTCGAAGAAAACCCCTTCATCACCCCGGGGCTTTCCGTTCCGCTCACCAACGCCAAACTGACCATCTACGGAGGGCTGAAAGGCTCCATCACCTCAAAACTCTCCTATTACGTCAAAGCCAGCTTTACCACCTCGGACAACGAACACTATTTCGTCAACGATACCGCATGGTCGAAAGCCCAAAACTATTTCACGGCAATCATCGACGATGTGAGCCTCTTCAGCGCCGGAACCGAAATATACTACAACCCCAACGAACAACTCGAACTAAGACTCAAAGCCAAATACAACCGCTACGAAACCACCACGGAAAAATTCGCATGGCACCGACCCGAATGGGAAACCGAGCTTTCGGCAAAATACCGCTACCGGAAACTGCGCTTCACCTTCGACATGCTGGGTATCGGCAAACGCTACGCCAAATCCTTCGACCCAGCCATCGAATACTACACGCTCAAACATGCGCTGGATTTTAACCTCGGCATCGAATTTCAATACATCAAACAATTGACTTTCTTCCTGAAATTAAACAATTTCACAGAAGCCAAATATTACAGATGGAACTTCTACCCCTCACAGGGATTCAACCTGCTGGGAGGAATTACTTTCTCCCTCTAATCCGAAATGTAAAAAAAAAACAGTCTGCCTATTCGACGCAACCACACGATACACAAAAGAACATGCCAAACAATCAACCAAATAGGAGAAAAAGCCGAGGGCCTACCCGTGAATACTGCGGTATGACCTGCAAAATGAGCATACAAAAATTTGTAAAATACTTTTCCCCATTGTATATTTGCGCCGTTGATTTTTTCAAAACATTGTATCGGATGAGATTTAGTTTCTATTGGAAAAGACTCGCTAAGAAGCGCCTCCCTTCTTCGAAGGACTACAGCCGCCGCCCGCCGCTTTCGCGAATGGGCGCAGCAAGTTGGCGCATACCCCCTAACAAAAACCTTACATACCATGCGCTTATACCATCACTTTCTATCTGAGCCAACCCAAACAG
>JAISWE010000236.1 GCA_031271175.1 Bacteroidales bacterium
TCTACTGGGCTCAGTATTCACTCTACTGGTCTCATTATTCACTATACTGGCGTCTGTATTCACTATACTGGCGTCAGTATTCACTCTACTGGCGTCAGTATTCACTCTACTGGCGTCAGTATTCACTCTACTGTCTTCAGTATTCCAAATACTGTCTTCAGTATTCCAAATACTGTCTTCAGTATTCCAAATACTGTCTTCAGTATTCCAAATACTGACGTCGGGATTTACTGTTCGGTATTCATTATTCACTGTATTCTCGTAATTCGTAATTCGTAATTCGTAATTCTTAATTATTAATTATTAATTCTTCACTATTCATTCTACTACTGCTCCGTACAGTTCAAACTCGGCGATGCGGGGGTTGGCAACTTTGTTTTCCCAGAGGGGAGACACGACCACGATTCTGACGTAGCGGAAGGGGGTGCCGGTATGTTCCGCAAAAATATCGAAGGTAAAGCCGTTTTCTCTTGCATACACCTTATCATCCTCAGTGGGCGTTGAGCTTCCCGAATTAGGAAGCGCGTGGCAATCGGCGATTTTAGTCCATCCGCCTTCGTTTTTCCATGCATCGGTTCCGCTAAATTCAGCCCAACTTGTCCAATAGGCAAGGCTGGCTCTTTGATCGCCGGGAAAGTCGTCCTTTCCTTTGGGCGTTTCGTTGGTTGCCCAGAGTTCGTAGTCTTTGATGTTCTGTCCGGCCATTTCGTTGTTCTTGTCGTGCCATAATTTGTGTTCGCAGATCACGCACGAATGCGACAGGTCAATGGTGAGGTAAATCGGCAGTACGACGGTGTTGCTGCCTCCGTTGATAAACTGCCCGGGCGTGTTATTGACGCCGCCGCCCCAGAAGTTGCCCACGTCGCCGTCGAACATATTTTCGAAATAGTTTTGGCCGCCGTTGCGGGTGAAGTCGCCGCGCCACTGGTTGCTGTTATCGGCAGCGCCAAAGCGTTTCCATATCCATCCCTTTGCATCTCGGGAGGGGATTTTGTTTTTTGCCAGCGGCGTGAGGATGGTGTCTAACGGAGCGGAGAGGTTGCCCCAACGGTCTTTGACCTGTATCCGGAAATTTCTTGGACGATTGGAGAAGGCGGATTCTTTATCGTCTTCGATATTTTTGTCCTTGAACAGATAGATGCCTTCTTCCACGCTGGAATAGTAGCTGAAATCCGCCGCCAGTCCGGTAGTGTCGTTGAGCGAATAGAGGAGGATGCCGATGCTGGAACGGGTGGGGTTTTTCCAGTTGACTACCACGCTGCCGAAACCTGCCGTGACCTGCAATGAGTTCCGGATGTGTTCCAGCGGGGAGGTCAGCGGGTGAATCCGGACGTCCAATGGGACGGAGCGGTTGTCGCTTTTGTCCACCGTGATCAGCTGGATGATGCGGGATGCTGTATCGGCAAATCCTTCTATCCGGATGCTGTCGGCAAAGAGCGACGTCCACGATTCGATGGTCTCGCCGCCTTCCTTGCGGGAATAACGGCTGATCACGCCAAGGATGTCGTTGTCCTCCGGCGGCAAGGCAAAATGGATGATGGCGCCTCCGGGGATGTTGGTGGTGTCCGTCACCGTCACCTGATGGGGAGGGATGTTGTCCCGCACGATGTCGTCATAATTGGGCTGCTGGGCGCATCTGTCCAAAAGCACTATCACGGACAGGCTGATGATAAAAAAATAAATTCTTTTCATTGTCTTTATATTAAATTATGTATTATTTATTGTGCTGTCTTCATTATTTACTGTACTGTCTTCATTATTTACTGTACTGTCTTCAGTATTCCGAATATTGTCTTCATTATTCCGAATACTGTCCTCATGATTCCGAATCCTGTCTTCATGATTCCAAATACTGTCTTCATTCTTCATTCTTAATTCTTCACTGTATTCTCTTAATTCTTAATTATTAATTATTAATTATTAATTATTCATTGTTTTTCACCATCCCGGGTTTTGGCTGATGTTTTGGTTTTTCAGCAGGTTTTCGTATCTGAGTGGCCACAGGTAATCTTTTTGTTCGAAGGAGAGGCGATGCAGTTCTGTTACGCGATAGAACTCGTCGTCTGTGTCGCCGTAGATGTTGAGTCCCCGGATGGTTTCGTTCAGGTATTTTTCGCTCCATTTCCAGCGGCGCAGGTCCCAGAAGCGGACGCCTTCGAAGGCGAGTTCGTTGAGGCGTTCCTGCCGGATGATGTTCCGCAGGCCGTCCTGTGTGGTATAGGTGTCGGGATGGATGGCGTGGTTGTCCCATGCGGTTTTGACGGTAGGAATACCGGCTCTTGTTCGGATGCGGTTGAGCCAGGTGTAGGGCGAGGTTGTGTCGGTGACGCCGTCGGCGTCGCCTGTTGCGCCGTAGGCTTCGTTGAGCGCTTCGGCATAGAGCAGGTAGAGATCGCCCAGGCGGATGATCGGGAAGGCGTAGCGCGTATAGATGGGCGCGGTGGATGCCGGTTCTATTGCCGTTCGGGGATGCAGCATTTTGCGGGCCAGGTATCCCGTGCTGGAATGGCGGTCGTGGATAAGGCCGCCCAGCGAACTGTACCTGAACGAGACAGACTGGCTTTTCAGTACGGCTACCGTCAGTCTGTCGCTGCCATTGCCGAAGTACAGGCTTCCGTCGAAAGTGATGGCGCCGTAGAAACGCGGTTCGCGGTCGAAATGCAGCCGGAGCGTTTGGGCGTTGTTGGCGATATAATACTGGTGCATCGTGTCGGAGGCCACTTGTTGCCGCAAGTCGTAGCGGTCGGCGAAGCCGTTGAAGTCTTTGTCCTCGTCGATGGGGACGCCGTTTTTGCTGTAGAACTGTTCCACGATATGCAGGGGCGGCGCATTGCACATCAGGAGGTTCGATGTCTTGTTGGCTTCGGTAAACGGCGGGTAACTGATGCGCTGTATCATGTCGGGGTTGCTTCTGGGCAGTTGTCCCCAAACGATTTCCGGGTTCCAGTGGTCGGTGGCGGCGATTCTTACCTGCGAGGCGTCACGGATTTGCTGCGGTAGCTCGTCGGAGACAAGTTCCGATTGGGCGGCGTCGTAGATTTGATGTCCGGCCGAGTCGGCGTATTGGATGGCTTCCCGGATGGCGTCGGCGGCTCTTTCCCATTTGCTGACGTCGGGTTCGGTATGGGTGGGGAAGAGGGGGATGCCCCGCTTGTCGGTCAGGTTGTTGTCCACATAGTAGGGGTTGCCGTTGAACAGGGGGCTGGCGGCCAGCACCAGTGTCTGGGCTTTCACGGCAGCGGCGATGGCCTTGTCGGGACGCCCCATGTCCATGCCGAAATTAACGTTGTACGGCAAATCCAACATGGCGTTCTCCAGCGTCTCGACGATATAATCGACGACGTCCTCTACCGGCTGGCGATATACCTGCACTTCTTCCTGTCCGGCGTTGATGGAGAGGTTTTTGTCGATGATCGGTATGGGGCCGTAGCAGCGGAGCAGCCAGAAATGGAAATAGGCTTTCAGGAATTGGGCTTCCGCTATCCAGCGTCTTTTTTCATCCACCGGCAGGTCTCCGGGCAGATCGATCATGTTCAGAAAGATGTTCAGGTCGCTGATGGCGGTGAAAATGGCAATGCCGCCGTCGATATTGTAGGTGTCATTCTTGCTTGCCCAGTAGTTGGCGATGGGCATGCTGGTGTTCTGTTCCCCTTTGGCGATCCGCCACATCCTGGTGTTCAGTTCGCTGGTGGATACCCCGTCGAACAGCCATACTTCGTCGCCGCCGAAGAACCCGGGATACACCAGCGGATTGGAAAACACCGGCAGGAAGGAATAGCACCCGTAGAGGTACGCCTCCGCATGGTTGCGGTCGGAAAAAGCATGTTCGATGATGGGGATATTGTCCGGCACCACGTCCAGATAGTTGCAGGAGGGCGCAGCGCCTGCCATGACGACTGCTCCTATCCCCGACAGGAGCTTTGTTACTGTTTTTCGTATCATTTTCAATTTTTTATTTTCAATTTTCAATTTTCAATTTTCAACTTTCAACTTTCCATTTTCAACTTCAACTTTCCATTTTCAATTTTCAATTTTCCATTAAAACGCGACATTGATGCCTGCGTTGATGACTCTCTGGAGGGGGTATCCCAGTCCGTTGTTGCCCATTTCCACGTCCCACAGCTTGAATTTGGAGAACAGCCAGAGGTTGGTGCCGCTGGCATAGAACCGAATCCGGTCTATTTTCCACCGACGGGTGAACTGATGGGGCAGGGTGTATCCTATTTCGGCGCTTTTCAGGCGAAGGAAACGCCCGTCGCGCATGAACCAGGTATTCCGTATGTCGTTATCCATATTGATTTCGTTATTGACGATGTGGTAGGTGGAAAGGCGTGGCCAGGCCGCGTAGGGATTCTGGTTGGCTTCCGACCAGTGGTCGTCGGCGATGAACTGCGCCAGCCCCGTTTCGATGGCGGTTTCATTGTCGGCGCTGCTATTGTCGTTGTTGATAAAACTGACGATGAAAGGCGACATTTTCCTGGAGCTGATCCAGAAGGACGACCGTCCCGACCCCTGGAAGAAGAAGGAGAAGTCGAGGCCTTTGTATCCGGCGGAGACGCCGAAGCCGTAATTGATTTCGGGCGTGGCGGGGTATCCGATAGGCGTCTTGTCCGCATCGTTGATCACGCCGTCCACGTATATGTCCTTGAACTTGATGTCGCCGGCGCGGCGTTCGCCAAATTCCTGTCGGGCGGCGCCGTTGGCTTCGGCGTCGTCTAAGAACAGCCGTTCGGCCACATATCCCCACCGTTGGGAAATAGCCTGCCCTTTTCGCGATCGCCACGGCTGATCGACGGCGGCATAGTCGGCTTCTTCGTAGAAAGCAAACTCCGACCGTGCGTAGGTGAAATTAGCCCTTGCGGTGATCCATGCGTCGGCGCCTATCGAGTGGTTGTAGTCCAGCGAGATGTCCGTTCCCTTGCCGTTGGCTTCGCCCACATTGATTTTGGGGGTACTCCACAAGCCCATGGTGCTGGGCACGTCGGCGCGGGGTTGCAGGATATTGACCCTGTGTTCGCGGAACAGGTCGGCCAGGATTTCAATTTTTCCATCCAGCAGCCCCAGTTCGATACCAAGGTTGCTTTTGTAGGAGATTTCCCATCCGATATCCGAGTTGGGATAATTGCTGATGGAGATGCCGGTTCTGTTTTTGTCGGCGCCGGTGACATTGTATCCGGTAACGTAATTGCCTCCGCCGTTCAGGTTCACTAAGGAGATGTAGAAAAAGCGTTCGCTGCCTATTTCGTCGTTGCCCACCATTCCGTAGGTGCCTCTGAGCCGCAGCTTGCTGACGTATTTTTTCAGGTTGCCGGCGTTTTTCCAAAAGCTCTCGTTGGAAAGGCTCCATCCCACTCCGAGGGAGGGAAAGAATCCCCAACGGTGGCCTTTGTCGAATTTCTCGGAGCCGTTGTACCCGAAATTAAATTCGCCGAAATAGCGGCTGTCGTATCCGTAGGTGAAGCGTCCGGAGACGCCGAGGTTTCTTTTGGGCAGCGATTCGGCCAGCGTGTTGGCGTTGGTGGTTAGCGCGTTGCGGAGGATGCTCACCACCATGCCGCTGACGTCGTGTTTTTTCCGGAAAGTCCTGCTGTAGGCAATGGCGCCTTCGGCATAGAAAGCGCTGGACACCGTCGCTGTCCTGTCCCTGCCCGGGTTGTAACTCAACGCCTCTTCGCCGGCATAGGCGCCTTCGGAATTGAGCTCCCTCAGGAAATATTCGTTGTTGCTCCTGTCATATTTGACCACATGATAATAATAGGGGCTGTACTGCCGCGACAGGCTGAACGCGGAGTTTCTGGTGGTGTTGCCCAGCAGACGGGCGGTCAGGCCTTTGATCCACCGGCCGAAATCCTGTTTCAGCTCAAACTGTGCCAGCATGAGGGTGGTGCTTTCCTGCCGGTAGCCTTTGACCAATTCGGCGTAGGGGTTCAGGTATTTGACGGTAGTGCCTCCAAACAGGATATGATTGACGTGGGCGTAGTTCCTGTCCGGTTCGAAATAGGCGGGAAACCGCACGGGACTCACCTGAAGCATTTTCTTGTACATGTCGCTACCCCCGTTGATAGGCCCGTTGTAATCGTCGAAAGTGCCGTGGATGCGGATAATGGCTTCGGTGGACGAGGTAAGGTTGATGTTGATGTTCGACCGTATCAGGTACTTTTTCAGGTCGATGTTGTTGTTGAAGCTGTTGCGCTTGTCCACTTTCAACACCCCGTTGTCCTGTGTAAAGGAGCCGGCGATGTAGTACCTTGCCACCTTTCCGCCGCCCGAAATATTGAGGTTGGCGCGCTGGTTGGAGGTCACGCTTTTGGTAAGCATGTTCATCCAGTCCACTGCGGGGAAGACATAGGGATTGACGTTTGCGGCGGTGTTTTCGATGTATTCGTCGGAGTAGGCTTGCGGCGCCTGTTCAGCGCCTACGCTCCGGGTTCTGATGGCTTCATTGTACAGCCGCATGTAAGTGACGGGATCGGCCATTTTGATTTTCTGCGTAGGGGCCGACCATGAGTTTTCGAAGCGGAAGGACACTTTGGCGGCGCCTTCCCTGCCTTCCTTGGTGGTGATCAGCACTACGCCGTTGGCGCCGCGTGCGCCGTACAGGGCGGTGGCGGTGGCGTCCTTCAGGATGGAGAAGCTCTGGATGTCGTCAGGATGCAGGCGCGAGAGGTCGTTGGTGGTCACTTCCACATTGTCGATCAGGATCAGCGGATCTACCTTGCCCGTGCCGAAGGTGGTGATGCCCCGGATGAAGAACTCGGCGTTGTCCTGCCCGGGTTCGCCGCTGGTCTGGTAGGAGATCACGCCCGCCATGCGTCCGGCGAAGGCGGTGGTCAAATTGCTGGAAGGCACGCGAAGGTCTTTCACGTTCACGGTCTGGATAGAGGAGATCACGCTTTCCTTCTTCTGCTTCCCAAATGCTACGATGGTCACTTCTTCCAGTTCGTTGGCCAGCGGAACGAGGATGATTTCAATTTCCGCGTCTTCGGTAACGACAATCGAGGCGGTTTGATACCCGACGAATGACACATCTATTTGATCTTCGGGTTTTGTCTTGAGGGTAAACGACCCGTCGGTATCGGTCAGCACCCCGCGGGTGGTTCCCGCGATGATGATGGTAGCGCCCGGCAAGGGTGCACCGGTTTCGTCAACGACACGTCCTTTGACGGTAATATCCTGTTGCCGGGAAACAAGGGCGTAAAAGGCTCCGCTTTCCGCAGAAAAAGCGTGACCGACGCTCGAAAAACCGGTATGTATTCCGATAAATCCTAAAAAAATGATAACACGTATTGTATTGATATTAATAAAATGCATATCTTTGCGATATTGTTTTAATGATGATTTATTTTCATTGAAATGAGAGGCTCTTCCGTCTTTTGACTGCCAATTTTTTAAGACGTAGAGTGAAACCGGGGTGATTGCCTTAACAGACAATCACCTTTTTTCATCCCGGCTTTTCCTTGGCAAAAATGTTTTCTTTACAATGCATACTTCTTTTATACCTTTTTTTACTTTTATCATCTTTACCTGTTGAGGCGGGCAAAAATACGCTCTGATTTTATCTACCGGATTAGTGTATTTTTGATTTACGCCATGGGGGTAAAGATTTTTGACAAAGGTAGGGTGTCCGTTTTGTGCCTGCAATACCATATTTATGGTATTTTTATTTTTTTTTTCATAAAGTGGCTCAACACCCCCAAAACCGGTATGTATTCCGATAAATCTTCAAAAAATGATGACACGCAGGCTATGGATATGGATAAATATGCCTATCTTTCCGTTGTAAAAAACTTTTTTTCATTGCATGCGCTTGGAAAACCGATGTTTTTCATTTAATTTTGTGATATGTTTG
This sequence comes from Bacteroidales bacterium, assembly GCA_031271175.1. Lineage (GTDB taxonomy): Bacteria > Bacteroidota > Bacteroidia > Bacteroidales > UBA4181 > JAIRLS01. The sequence continues at coordinate 7,850 of JAISWE010000236.1, forward strand.
TACGAAAAAAACCAAATAGATCAGGAAGCATTAGCGTTGTTGTTGTCGCAAAGAAATGCGGCAAAGTCCATTATTTGAAGACAATCGGCGTTAGTTGCGATGCAAATGAAATCGAAGCATTGTATTTGTCGGGGAAAAAATGGATAGCACAGCAAAAGGGCGAGCGCGACATGTTTTTAGAACAAGT
>JAISWE010000040.1 GCA_031271175.1 Bacteroidales bacterium
CTTCAGACGATTATCGAACCGGATATTGTGTTGGATTTACCGGATGCGATCGGGTGGTATCACCGTAACGTTCACAGTAAACCGTATCGGGTAACCGCCGAAGTACAGGGAACGGACGATCTGCTGTCGCAAGACCCGCTGCTTCACCGTACATTCGGAGCGATTGTCCGCGTTGCCGGCGATGCAAAGAAAACCGGCGATAAAACATTGCAATCGCCCGAAGGAACGACGCACCGTTTCGAGATTGCCGTTCACGCAAAACATCCGGCTACGGCGGCGGAATGGCTGTACGAGACGGAACAACTCCTCGCCGACGCACAGCAATTACCACTGCAAAAACGCTTCGCCGAACATGCGAAATGGTGGAACGATTTCTGTCACCGCAGTTGGATTCATATCACGGAGAATGACCACAGCGCCGCGACGGTACCCGATTCGTCGGATGCGTTTGTTTTGAGCCGGGCGTATCTTTTGCAGCGTTATGTTTCAGCTTGCGCAGGACGCGGACAGCTGGCGATTAAGTTTAACGGATCGATTTTCACTGTGCCGGAACCCGGAATACAGGGCGATGCCGATTATCGTCGCTGGGGGCCGGGTTACTGGTGGCAAAATACACGGTTGCCGTATATTTCGATGCCGGCGGCCGGCGATTTCGATATGATGCAACCGCTGTTCAATCAATATTTCGATATGCTTTCGCTTTGCAAAAACCGTGTCAAAAAATATTTCGGACACGGCGGCGCATATTATCCCGAATGCGTTTATTTCTGGGGAGATACGTTTCTTGAAACTTACGGCTGGGAACCGTGGACAACGCGAACGGATAAATTACAGAAAAACGGTTATCATAAATACGAATGGGTCGGCGGTCTTGAAATGGCGCACATGATGCTCGAATATTACGAATATACCGGAGACGCCGGCTTTTTGAACGCGAAAGCCATCCCGCTTGCCATAGAAATCCTGACTTTCTTCGACGAACATTATACGACCGGCGAGGACGGCAAACTGTTTCTGAGTCCCTCGCAGTCGCTTGAGACATGGTGGGATTGCGACAATCCGACGCCGGAACTGGCGGGGATGTATGCGGTGATCGAGCAGCTGGAACGCATGCCGGAAAATGCGCTGACGGCGGACAGGCGAAATTTCATATCCGAACTGAAGCAAAAATTACCCGAACTCCCGCTGATGAAATCGCCCGACGGCAAAACGATGCTTGCGCCCGCCCGGCGTTTCGACCATTTGAACAACGTGGAAAATCCCGAACTTTACGCCGTTTTTCCCTTCCGGTTAATTGCTTACGAAAAACCGGACGCCGAATGGGGAATCGAAGCGTTCAAGCATCGAAAAGATCGCGGCGCATTCGGCTGGCGGCAGGATGACGTTTTCGCGTCGTATCTCGGTTTGACCGACGAAGCGCGGAATCATCTCGTTCAACGGGCGAAAAATAAACATAAACGCTCACGTTTTCCGGTTTTCTGGGGACCGAATTACGACTGGACTCCCGACCAGGACCACGGCGGCATCCTGACCAAAGGCGTCCAAAGCCTCGTAATGCAGTGCGACGGCAAACGAATCGACCTGTTTCCGGCGTTTCCGGCCGATTGGGACTGCGATTTCAAGCTACATGCGCCGTACAATACAACCGTCGAAGGGAAACTCAAAAACGGGAAAATAACGGAATTGAAGGTTACTCCGAAAGAACGGGAGAAGGATATTTCTTGTACCAACAGCCATTTTTCTCTTGTAAAAACTATCCGAAACTTGTAAAAACCGACCAATTTTTAACTTTGATTGTTTTTTATCCAAATGTAGCCTACCTTAGCGGCTTCATTACAATAGGATATATGATCATGATTCATGCCAATGTTTTGTAAACACATTATTGTTCTGCTCAGCATCGCATGTTATTCCTGCAAGCAGGCGGATTATGGCTTTGTACTTCAGCGCGAAGCAGATGATTCGCAGACGATATCCCCGTTCGTATCGTATCTCAACATAACGGATTTTTGCCAGGATTCGCTGGGTTACATGTGGATTGCCACGCTGGACGGATTGAACCGCTACAACGGGTATGAGTTTGTACATTACAGGCATGACGCCAATGATTCCACTTCGCCGGATAATGTTTTTGTTTATTCATTGTTCCTCGATTCTTCCCACCGGTTATGGGTAGGCACCGCTACGGGCGTGAACCGATACGATTTCGCCGCCAACCATTTTATCCATTACACGAATCCGGAAGTCGCCGGCTTCGGTTACGCTTCCTTCTTTGAGGATCATACGGGACGTATCTGGGTAGCTCCCTTTTCCGGACTTGCTTACATAGATACCGTACATCAAACGGTAAGGCTGTTGCCCGACGGGCCGAAGCAATGCAGTTTGGTTTGGGAAGACAGGCTGCACCGGTTATGGGTAGGCACAAAAGGGGGACAGGGATTGGCTTTGAGGAGAAACGGGTCGTGGGAATATTTCCCCTTGCCCGGCAACCGGAAAGTGAACTGTATATACAAAGATTCGCAAAATATCTGGTGGTTGGGTACGGAAGAAGGAATGGCGCTGTTTGATCCGCTGAGCGAAACGTTTAGCGAACCACCTTTCCCCTGCTCCTGGAATATTAATTTCATCAAGGAGATAGAACCGCTGAGACTGTTGATAGGTACGGATGGCGAAGGTATGTTTCAATATGATATTGTTTCGAGACAGTTAGTGCATGACGAACCCAGAAAACTGAATCCTTTTCATTCCGTTCAGATGCTTTCCTGCTACGTGGACAAACAGAACAATGTATGGGTAGGAACTTTCGACAAAGGTTTTTTCGTATGGAACAAGGAATTGGACTATTTCAATGCCGACCATGAACTCAGCGACCGGTTCAAAGGCAAATTCATCACACGCATCACGGAAGACCGGTACGGAAATCTCTGGATCGCCACACGTTATGACGGCCTGTTTTGTTACACTTCCCAACGGAAACTGATCCCGTATCAGCAGCAAAACCCGGAGTTATTTCCCGATAAAAACGATTTTCTGGAATCCCTCTTCATCGATTCGCAGGACAGGATCTGGATCGGTCTGGTCAGTCGCCTGATTACAGGTCGTATTTCCTCCGGCGGGGATATACTTGCACCGGAATCCTTCCCCCTGCGCGATGTACGGATGACCAAAGAAGACCGGCACGGCAATATATGGATAGGCACGCGGTCGGGACTGTTCAAGGTGGAAAGCAGGCAGTCCCGTATCGTCCCGGAATTTATGCCGTCGTATTTCGGCAATGTACCCGATATATGTATCCGGTCGTCCGGCGATATATTCGTTTCGGTTTTTGAAAGAGGCATTTACAGGATAAAGGAAAACGACACCACGATATATGAGGTGGAAATACCGCCGGAAGCAAAGAAAATAGCCAACCGTTGCGTTACGCTGTTTGAAGATTCGAAACAACGCCTCTGGCTGGGAAGCTACGGCAGCGGCATGGCTTGTCTGTCAAAAGGAGAATGCAGGGTTTTCACCCGCAACGACGGGCTGCCGAACAACAATGTCCTGTGCTTCCGTGAAGATTTGCAAGGCGATATATGGATGAGTACTTCGCACGGAATATCCAAACTGCGATTTTCCGATACCACGCTTACCAATTATTTCAGCAGCGACGGCGCTTTGGGCGACCAATATTTCGAGAAAGCAGGACTGCGACATTCCAACGGACGCATCTTCTTTGCCGGAAACCACGGCTTTACCTCTTTCAATCCCATAGAAGTCTTCCCCAACAAACATGCGCCCAATATCTGTATCGAAGATTTGAAAATATCCAATCAAAGCGTGAAACCCGGAAAAGGATCGGTACTGACCAAAAGCATCCTTCTTACCGACGAAATTACGCTCAACCACAAACAAAATACCCTTTCACTGGATTACACGGGCATAGACTATCTGCTGTCGGACAAACTGACCTATAAATACAAAATGGAAGGAATAGACACGAAATGGAACCATGTGGGAGACCTTCGCAGAATTTCCTATTCGAGCCTTCCGCCGGGAAAATATACTTTCAAGGTAAAGGCCGTCAACAGGGATGGCGTGGAAAGCCTTCGCCCGGCAACATTATCCGTCAGAGTCATACCGGCGCCGTGGTTTTCGTGGTGGGCATGGTCGCTGTATCTGTTCGCTTTCCTTTTGTTCACATTTATTCTGTTTCGTTTCTACTTCAAAATAAAAATGAACCGGCGACTGCTCGAACTGGAACACAATGAAAGGGAACGCGAACACGAGGTGTCGGAAATGAAAATCACTTTCTTCACCAACATATCGCATGAACTGCGCACCCCGCTCACCCTCATCTCCGCCCCGCTGGAACAACTCCTTTCCACGAACACATCGGACGAAAACAACACATGGCTGCTGAAAATCATTTCACGCAACGTACAAAACATGTTGCGACTGATCAACCAACTGATTGATTTCAGGAAAATAGAGGACGGCATACTGGCGTTACAGGTACAGCGAACGGATTTGATACAACACATGCGCGACATAAGGGAAAACTTTGCCTATCCCGCCGATCGCAAAAACATCACCATGCTGTTTCACCCGCATGTACCGGAATTATACCTCTGGACGGATACAGACAAACTCGAAAAAATCCTGCACAACCTGCTGTCCAACGCCCTGAAATACACGCCTGAAAACGGATGCGTGGAAATCCTGACCGGCGAACTGACCGGGGCGGCAGCCGCAGAAAAATACCGGATGAATCCCGCGCGGGAACACCCCTTTGCAGAGATTGCCGTAACAGACTCCGGCGCCGGCGTCCCCGCCGACAAGCTCAACGAACTGTTCATCCGCTACCGACAGATCAAAAATCCGTCGGGCAACAAACCGGATTATAGCGGCAGCGGAATCGGACTGTACTACACCAAACGACTGGTGGAAAAACACAATGGAAAAATCCGCGCCGAAATAAAACCCGGCGGAGGCATGATTTTCTCGTTCATCCTTCCGCTGACGGACGTCTATTCGGAACATGAAAAAATATCCTCAACGGACATCCTGCCCGACGACGACCCTGAAAATATTCCCTTACCGGGGAAAAACGATGAACAGGAACATCCGTACTGTATTTTGATTGCAGAAGACAATGTCGAACTGAGGGATTTTATCCGAAACATACTCGGTGACAAATACCGCGTAAAGGAAGCCTCGAATGGGGAAACAGCGTGGAACATGATACGGAACAACGCCATCGATTTAATACTGAGCGATGTGATTATGCCCGGAATGTCCGGATACCAGCTTTGTTCCCTGGTAAAGGAAAGCCCCGAATTTTGCCATATCCCCGTTGTTCTCCTGACCGCCAAAAGCAGTATCAACGACCAGATGGAAGGCTTGGAACACGGCGCCGACGCTTACATCTGCAAACCATTCCATGTCAACCACATGCTCTTGGTGATTAAAAACCAGTTCATCAACAGGGACAGGCTGCACCGGTACTTCTCTACGCCGCAATCACAGGAAAAAACGTCCATTCCGCTTCCCATCAACGAATATGACCGAAAATTCATGGACAAACTGACGGATTTGCTCAATCAAAGATTGTCCGACCAGGATCTGGATATTGACCTGGTGTCCAGAGAAATGGGATTTAGCCGCACAGGATTTTACAGAAAAATCAAAGGACTGACGGATATGGCGCCGATTGATTTCCTGAAAAATTACAGGTTGAAACGGGCTGCCGAAATGATTATGAAACATGTCCCGCTGATTGACATTGCCGAACAAACAGGATTCAATTCCTATTCCTATTTTTCAAAAGTATTTAAAAAACAGTATGGCGTGTCTCCGAAAGAATATCAAAATTCCTGACACGAGACCCGATGAAACTTCGACCATGCGTTCCTTTTCATTTTTTCCTGTTTTTCTCAATGGGACACCCAAAAAACAAAAAAACTTTCTGGCAACCAATTGATATTAAACTGATCTGAAAACAACGAAAAAAACAGGAGGGCAACCACACAGGCTTGCACCCTACATTATTTGTGGAATGTACTGTCGGCGGTTTTTTGATTTCTATCACGGCAAAGGCTGGAATGTGGCGGGTTGCAGGGAAGGGCATTT
>JAISWE010000042.1 GCA_031271175.1 Bacteroidales bacterium
TCAAAATGGTAAGTATGCCGTTACTGTTAGCGGTCGCGAGGCGGTGCTGGTGTTTTCTTTCGTGGGTTATGCCACGCAGGAAGTAACGGTGAACGACCGGACGGATATTTCCGTTACGCTGGAAGAAACGGCTACGGAGATAGAAGAAGTGGTCGTCGTGGGTTACGGCATACAAAAGAAAGTGTCGTTAACGGGGGCGATATCCACCGTCAATGTGGAGGAGATGAAGGTCAGTTCCTCCGCCAGCCTTGCCAATGCTTTGGCCGGACGTATTACGGGACTCACCTCGTACCAAAGTTCGGGAGGGCAACCGGGACGCGACGACGCCACCATGTACCTGCGCGGCGCGGCAACGCTAAACGGCACCAGCCCGCTGATCCTGATCGACGGCGTACCGCGCGACAACATCCGCACCATCGACCCCAACGAAGTGGAAGCGATCTCGGTGCTGAAGGATGCCTCGGCAACGGCGGTGTTTGGCGTACGGGGCGCCAACGGCGTGATCATGATCACTACCAAACGGGGAAAAGAAGAAAAAACGACGCTGAACATCAATGTTACCCATAGCTATCAGGCGCTCACACGCGAACCCTCGCGCCTTCACTCGCTGGATTACCTGCGACTGAGAAACGAAGCCCTGACAAACGACGGCATGACCACCGGCCTTTTTCCACAGATCGTATTTGATAAATTCGAAGACCCGCTGCGGGGGCTGGACCCCTCCGACCCGGAATACGAAAAGAAAGCGGTAGCACGACGGTACATGTACCCCGACAACGACTGGTACAGGATACTCATTGCCCGATGGGCGCCGCAGACGGTGGTCAATGCCAACCTGACGGGCGGAACGGAAAAATTATCCTATTTTATGAATGTCGGCTACATCCATCAGGGCGGAAACCTGAATACCGAGCCGGAATCCGTTTTGGGTTACGATTCTGAGGTGAAAATGGACAGGTACAGTTTCCGCTCAAATATGGACTATAAAATTACCCCTTCGTTCACCGCCTTCCTGAATCTGGGCACCTACATCGAAAAAGTGAACATGCCGCTGGTGGGCACCCTGTATGGTTGGGATCAAGGCTACCTGATGAGGGACATCTTCGCTCAGACGCAAATCATGCTGCCCATCACTCCCGGCCCCACTACCATTGCCGGTTTCGGAGCGCCGGCAGGCAAAGCGCTGGACCCGTCCTATCTGAGCGCCGGACAGTACATGGACCGCAGTCCCTACAAACTGATCAACAACCGCGGATGTACCCAGGAAACAAGAGCCAACCTCAATTCCTCCCTCGGTATCAACTGGGACATGGGATTCATCACGGAAGGACTTTCCCTGAAAGGAATGCTTTCCTACGACTCCAACGCGACATCCATCCTGGAGAAATCCGCCAGTCACGACGAATGGAAGGCGTTTATCAGTGTGGATACGGACGAGCTGACTTTTGCCAATATTCTGGTGGGAACGGATGCTTTGGCGTGGGGTAAAGGGTCAAGCTCCAGGTATTCCATTAACGCGCAGCTCACCTTAGCGTACAGCCGGAAGTTCGGGCGGCACGAAACGGGCGCCATGATCGTGACGCAACGCGACTACTGGGAGAGCGTCGGCGCCGATATCCCCTACAACGTGGTGGGGCTGGCCTCGAGGCTACTCTACAATTACGACGAGCGCTATTTCGCCGAATTTAATTTCGGCTACAACGGATCGGAACAGTTCGCTCCCGACAACCGTTTCGGCGCATTTCCCGCAGCTTCGGCAGGATGGGTCGTGAGCAACGAAAGTTTCCTGAAAGACAATGACATCGTAACCTTCTTGAAACTGAGGGCTTCCGCCGGCAAAGTAGGAAATGACAAATTAGGCGGCGACCGGTTCCTCTACATCGACAATATTACAGTGGGAGGCGGGGCAGTGTCTTCGCTGGCGGCGGGCGCCGGAATCAATGAAAGCCTGCTGGGCAACCCTACGCTACAGTGGGAAGTGGCGCAAAAATACAATATAGGAGTGGATTTCCAGTTGCTGAAAGAACTGACCGGCTCCGTCGAATGGTTTCATGAATACCGTTCGCAAATACTGATGAAACGACGTAGCCCGCCGGTTTTTCAGGGATTGCCGCTCGACGTGATACCGAGAGTCAACATGGGCGAAGTGAAAAACCAGGGATATGAAATAGAGTTGACCTATCACAAACAGTTCTCCAACGACCTGTTCTTTGCGGTAAAAGGAAATTATGCCTATAACCGGAACAGGCGGATGAACGTGGATGAAGTGCCGCGGGACGAAAGCTACAAATACCGTACCCGGGAAACAGGATTCCCCATCGGCCAGAATTTCGGCTATGCCATCAATTGGGAACAGGACGGCGGCTACTGGACGGCGGAAGCGCTGGCCGATCCGGATCGGATCCGCTACGACTTCGGCGAACCGCGGCCGGGCGACTTCGTATATGTGGACAACACGCCCGACGGCATCATCAACGACAAGGACATGATGCCGATAGGCTACGGCTCTGTGCCGCGTATCAACTGGGGCGCCTCGCTGAACATCGGCTACAAAGGAATCGACCTGTATGTCTTTTTCCAGGGTCTGAGCAGATACAATCAGATATACAGTGCGTTGGGCACGTATGAGATCGCCGGACGGGGTACTTACTTTGACTACCACCGGACGGCATGGACGGAAGAAAGATGGAGAAACGGCGAGGAAATAACCTATCCCGCCCTGTCCACCAAACTGACGACCAACCATACGGCCAATTCATTTTTTATTCAGGACCGTAGCTTCACGCGACTGAAAAATGTCGAACTGGGCTATACGCTTCCCCAAAAATGGCTCAGCGAGGTAGGAATCAGCAAAGTGAGGCTCTTTGCGAGCGGACAGAATATCTTTACCTGGTCGCGCAAATTCCGCAGCAGCCATCTGGACCCCGAAGGCGACCAGTCGCTGAACTATCCAAACACTAAAATGTTCAACTTCGGAGCCAGTATCGCTTTTTAGTAATGTTAAATAAAATTTTTTATCAATCAATTCTTATCAATCATGTATATATTCAATAAAATCGGATGGTTCGTCATGGGGGCGACATGCAGCGTCATCTGTTCGTGCGGCGACATTTTAAATTCGGCGCCCGATGGAAAAATTTCCCTGGCCGATGCCTTCAACGAAAGCGAAAAAGTAGCTGCATGGTTAAACACCTGTTACACCTATATCCCAATCGGCGGGATACAGTATCACTTTCAGATGAGGGGGCCGGTGTGCTGGTGCGATGAATCCTGGGATGCGGACGCCGAAGCCGAGCCTTCCCTCAAATCGGGACAATATTACATCGGCAACGCTACGGCGGCCGTGCATCCGATCCTGAGGGACGAGAGCGCTTTCTGGGGGCGTTTTTGGCCTGCCATCCGGAAGTGTACCTACCTGATCACCAATATTGACGCCGCGCCGGTGGACGCTACCGACAAAAGCCGCTGGAAAGCCGAAGCGCACCTGCTCCGCGCATTTTATTACGCCGAACTCCTGCGCTGGTTCGGCTGCGGCTTGCCCATCGAACGGGAAACCTATTCCTACACCCAGGATTTCTCCCAGGTCAAGAGGGCTTCCTATTACGAAACGGTACAATTCGTCCTGGAAGAATGCGACGCCGCGCTGAGTTCGCCCGATCTTCCCTGGAGGATCGTCACCGGCGCCGAGGGATACCGCGTAACAAAAGCCATGGCGGAAGCCATCAAAGCACGCATGATCCTCTACGCGGCAAGTCCCCTTTACAACCAGGGGCAGAATTACTGGGAAGAAGCCTACCAAATCAGCAAAACCGCCCTGGCCAACCTGCGGACGAACGAATACGAACTGTACAATGCCGTCCATTATCCGGCGACATGGGAAGACCCGGAAGTTTTCCTGCCCAATACCCATGCAAAACTGTTCAATGAATACTTTTGCTCTACCATGGAATATTCATCCGGTACGGTGGACAAGGAAACCATTTATCAGACCCAAGGAGAGCAGTTGGATATATGGGCACATGATGGGGTAGGCGCCCAATTAGGATACAAAACAGGCACCTGTCCTTCGCAGGAGCTGGTGGACTGCTTTGAAACCGACGACGGCATACCCATCCTGGACCTCGCCCGGCCTTACCTTGACGAAGTGACCCACCTCCAACCGAATTTCCATCCCGACCAGGTCAAATACAACGAGCAGGATCCCTATGTGGACAGGGATCCCCGTTTCTATGCCTCCATCTACTATAACGGGTCGAAAAGAAAGGCCAACTGGCTCATCAACGAAACCAGCGACTGTATAGAAAACTTCCCGGGAGATCAGGGCTTCAGGGTACGTATCATTGCTACCTGGACGGGAGAACCGCAAACGGGCATCCATCCTACCGACCGGAAAGCTACGCGCACAGGCTATTACGAGCGTAAATTCAATCATCCTTTTGCCGGATTGTCGATTAATGATTTGAGCGGCGCCCAAAACAAATCCTTCCGGCTGGGAGAAGTGATCCTGAACTTTGCCGAAGCAGCAGCCGAAGCGGGGCATTTGGACGAGGCACGCGACGCCGTCGATGAGATTCGCCGCCGCGTCAATATGCCGCCGCTGCCGCCCGGCTTGAGCCAAGAAGAACTGATCCTCAGGGTACGCCACGAACGCAGGGTAGAACTGGCAATGGAGGGCTTCAGGTATTTCGACGTCCGCAGGTGGAGCAGCCCGGGCGACGACCTGGAAAAAACAGACCGCTGGATCACCGCCATGCACATTACCCGCAACAGCGACGGTTCCTATACCTACAACCGGGGGCCGGTGTCGGTGGAACGGTACTGCTGGGCGCCCAAGTTCCTGTATCTGCCCATCCCCATGGACGAAGTGAACATCATGAAGGCGCACACGGGCGAAAACTGGCAAAATCCCGAATGGGAATAACAGAATAATTGAAAATTGAAAATTGAAAATTGAAAGTTGAAAGTTGAAATTGAAAACTGAAAAATGAAAAGAAGAATATTTTTCCAATTAGTATCATTTGCGTTGTTTTTCAACGAGATGGCGCTCAATGCCCAAGTAGTGCTTACGGGCGCCGTCAACGACGGCGACGGCTACCCCTTGGCAGGCGTTGCCGTGACGTCCGGCGACAGACAATATCGAACGATGACCGACAAAGACGGAAAATTCTCATTAGCGGTGGACCGTTACGCTATCCGGCTGGACATCTCTTTGCAGGGATACCGTTCCCAGGAAATTTTTCCGGAAGACGTCGGCGAAATAACCGTTACGCTCCCCCGCGAAGACACCTACGATCGCGGAAAGGCGATCTTTACGGGATATACCGTTCAAAGCAAGGGAGCCGTCACAGGAGCGATAGCCACAGTGACGGGGGAAGAGCTGGCACGCTCGCCGGTGGCCAATCTGTCGCAGGCGCTGACCGGACGGCTGGCCGGATTATATACCTACGAAAGCTATTCGGAACCGTCGCGGGCTACCACTAACCTGTACGTGCGGGGCGCCGGCACCCGCTATGCCAATGCGCCGCTGGTGGTCATTGACGGCATCCCCTATACCTACAACAGCAGCGAATTGTTCGAGTATATCTCCGCGATGGAGATCGAATCCGTCAGCATCCTGAAAGACGCTTCCACACAGGCGTTGTACGGCATACAGGGCGCCAACGGAGTGATAGCGGTAACCACCAAAAAAGGCGTACAGGGAAAAATACGGGTGGACGCCAGAATAGACCAGCTATTTGAGCAAACCACCACCCGGCTGCCGTTCCTCAGTTCGAGCGACTATGTCCGGTTGCGCAACGAAGCCGCCTACAACGACGGGCTGGGAGCCTACGCCTTTTTCAGCGAACAGGAAGTAAACGGCTATCTCGCCGGAACGGACAGGGAAGTATATCCCAACAACGACTGGCGAAAAATAAACATGAAAGACCTCACGGCCATGCAGCGCGTGGGAGTAAATGTGACCGGCGGAAATGCCAGGGTCACGTTTTTCACCAATGTCAATGCGATGCACCAGGACGGCATGTGGAAAACCGACCAAAGCAAATACGACCCGAACAACAATTTCTGGTGGGCCAACTTCCGAACCAACGTAGAGGCAAGACTCAACCGTTACCTGAAAGCGGCCATGAACCTGAGCGGAAACATCAAACGGGAAAAAACGCCGGCCGGAGGATATGCCGACGGCATCTACTACCGCCTGTATTCCGTGCCGGCGTATGTTTACGGACCGGTGACCCCAGCCATAACGAATCCGCAAACAGGCGAAACGTCCGAAGCAGGAGGAGTAGTGGTCACCGCTACGGAACCGGTTCCCGCTTATGCCGCCATCAACAGGGCGGGCTACTCCCAAATCACCCGCACCAACATATACGCGCAGTTTTCCCTGCAAATGGACATGAGTTTCCTTACGCAAGGATTGAACCTGACCGGATACATGACCTATCAGACCAATTCAAACAACAACCTGAATGTAAGACAGTCTTATGCCGCATGGATCCGCACCGGCAACAAGGATCAACTGGAATTTAGCCCCTACGGTACCCCTGTTGCTTTCCCCTTTATTTGAATGGTCACGCCCGGCATGGGAAGGCCGTCTTTGTCCACCACTGTGCCGGAGATTTTCACATTTGGCTGGACGACGATACTCCCTTCCGCGTCGCGGTTTGCGCCGGACAATAACGCCACGCTTGCGAAGCACAGTCCCAACCAGCATACGAGCGTTTTCCAAATAAGCCGCCCGACTCTTTTATTGCTATTAAGGTTTAACATAACATCCTGTTTATTTATCTGTTCGAATTTCAAATTTCAAATATTACTCGTTTCAATTGATGGTACAAAGTACGGAAAAAAAAATGACATATTGTTCCCAAAAAGCGTTTTTTTCCCTCAAAAAGCGTCTTTTTTTCATGGGAGATAACTTTTTGTGAACCAATGTATTGCCACCCATTTTGTTGGATTATCGGGATTTTGTACGGTTTATTTTCGGACAATTCCTTACCGATCCCGGCCATAAAAAGTCGCCTGAAAATATCAAAAGCCGAGACTGCGGCGATAGATAAATTCCGGAAAATTTTTTTTTACTTTCTCGCGTGCGCTATTAATAATATTGTCTGCTGTAAGTCTCTCTCTCTCTCTCTCTCTCTCTCTCTCTCTCTCTCTCTCTCTCTCTACAATAATCGCACCAAACCATACACGGCCTGCATTGCGGAATGGTTTCATTTGATATGAAAATCCCGCATTTTCGGAGGTTTTTTGGCTAAAAAGGCAACTGTTACACATATAAAGGTTCGTACAAAATTTAACGCCGCAAACGTACAACAAAAAAATCCCTTTTGCAAATAATTCTTAATGAAAAGCAAAAAAAGTCAAAAATAGGGAATAGGGAATAGGGAATAGGGAATAATGCGCCATTGTTCGTTAGGGTATTTCTATCAATAGGCACTTTACCCTGTCGGAGAAAACCCTCCAACGGGGTCGGTTGGCGCTTTTGTACGACATACGAAACCCTTAAACGGGGTCGGTTGGCACTTTTGTACGACATACGAAACCTTCAAACGGGGTCGGTTGGGACTTTTGTACGATATAC
>JAISWE010000066.1 GCA_031271175.1 Bacteroidales bacterium
ATATTATTCAAAAAAATGTATTTTTGTTCTTTAGTAATAAAAAATTTTGTCGGCGCTTTTTCGCTGCAATTAATTATATATAAGTGATTTAAATGTAAAAAATGTAATAAAGAGTAAAGAATATGGCTATAAATTTAACAAAAGGACAGCGGATCGAAATCGGGCTGTCGAAAGTAGGAATCGGGCTGGGTTGGGATCCCAATGAGGGAAGCGGCTTTGATTTTGATTTGGATGCTTCGGCTTTCATGTTAGGGGCAAACAGAGAAATCCCCGAACAGGAGTTTTTTGTGTTTTACGGATGTCAGAAATCCCCCGACGGTGCCGTAGAATCGTCCGGTGACGACACCACAGGCGGCAACAGCGACGGCGATGACGAAACGCTCACCGTCGATTTGACCAAAGTAGATGCGCAGATACAGGAAATCATTTTCACCGTCACCATCCATGACTACGAAACGCGTAAACAAAACTTCGGACAGGTAAGAAACTCCTTCATCCGCATCTACAACGCGCAAACCGGAGAGGAAATAGCCAAATATGAACTGGACGAAGATTTCTCCGTTGAAACGGCGGTCGAATTTGGGCGGCTGTACAAAAAAGGCACTGAGTGGAAATTCGAAGCCATGGGCGTCGGATACAAAGGCGGCCTGGAATATTTCTGTAACAAATATGCAAAAAGATTCATATAATCATGGCAATCAACTTAAACAAAATCACCCTTGAAAAACAGGGCGACAGTCATAAAATTGACTTGACTAAAAAAGGCGACAACTTCTCCAAAGAAATCGTCATCAACCTGAACTGGTCGCAACAAAAACAAAGCGGCTGGTCTAAATTTTGGAGCGGCGACAAGTCCGTCGATTTGGACTTGGGATGTTTCTACGAACTCGCCGACGGCAAAAAAACGGTCATCGACGGATTACAGTTTGCCCACGGGCAGGGCGGCGCCAAAGACAGGGAAACACGGCAAGGCAGATACACCGGAAAACCGTGGATATGGCACACGGGCGACGACCGCTCAGGCGCCGGAGACGGAGAAAATATTCTGGTCAATCCGCAGGGACTGGCCGAATTGAAGCGTATCGTGGTGTACTGTTTCATTTACGAGGGAGCGGCAAAATGGGCGGAAACCAACGCCGTGGTGACCATTAAAGTACCCGACAATCCCGACATTGTAGTGGAAATGGGAAAACAGTACAGCGCCCAAAAATTCTGCGCCATTGCCGAAATCCTGTTCGGCTCGGACAATTCCATGACCGTCAGGAAATGCGTAACGTTCCACGACGGACATGGCGATTGCGACAAAGCCTACAATTGGGGCATGAAATGGCAGGCAGGTTCAAAATGACTTTTAAAATAAAATTTCAAACAAAAAATTAATACGCTCATGGCAATCAATCTGGCAAAAGGACAACGGGTAGAAGTTAAACTGCCTAAATTTATCGTCGGCCTGGGTTGGGATGCAAACGCATCAAACACGGGACAGGATTTCGATTTGGACGCTTCGGCGTTTATCCTCGGCGAAAACAAAAAGCTCCTGACGGACGAATACTTTATTTTCTATAACAATCTGACATCGCCCGACGGCGCAGTGGAGCATACCGGCGACAACCTCACCGGCGAAGGCGAAGGCGACGACGAAAGCATCAAAGTCGATCTGTTCAAAATCAACCCCCAAGTGGCGGAAATCTGCATCGTGGTGACCATCCACAAGGCGGCAGAACGACACCAAAATTTCGGTCAGGTGCACAATTCCTTCATCCGCATCTACAACCCCGACAACGGCGAAGAACTCCTAAAATACGAGCTGGAAGAAGACTTTTCCGTCGAAACAGCCGTAGAATTTGGACGAATATACAAACGCAACGGCGAATGGAAGTTCGAAGCCGTCGGCGTGGGACAGAAAGGCGGACTGGAAGATTATCTGAATAAATATAATTAATTCAATTAAAAAACAGAAATATGGCAATCAAATTGGAAAAAGGTCAGAGAATTAATCTCGAAAAAAGCGACGGGAAGAAATTGACCGAATTTTGTGTAGGCGTGAATTGGGGAGCGATCGAATATCAGGTTGAAAAATCGGGGTTTCTCGGTTTCGGCAAAAAACTGGAAACCGTCAGCAGCGACGTGGATCTGGATTTGAGTTGCGTGATGTTCGACACAAACAAACAGTTGTGCGACCACTTGTATTCACCTTTGTACAAACCGGAAATTCTGGCAAAATTCGGCTTGCCGACAGGCAAGTTGGTGTCCGCAAACAACGCACTGAAACATTCCGGCGACGATCGGGAAGGCGACAAGGGCGGCGATGACGGACTGGACAACGAAATCATATCCGTCAACCTTCCGGCGCTGAATGCAAATGTAGAACAAATCTTCTTCTTCCTCAACAATGTGGGCAAAGAAGACTTTTCCCAGATTCCCTACGCCAAAATCCGCATGTACGAAGGCACGCCCACCAAGGTAGTGAACGTATATGCCGAATACAACGTAGTGGCGGAATCCCAGTACAAAGGCAAAAAAGCGCTGATCATGGGCAAACTCTACAAAAAAGACGGCGAATGGAAGTTCAACGCCATCGGCGACGCCTACGAAGATCAGTTTCTGGGGCAAACCATCCAGCGAATAGTACAGTCATACGTAAAATAATTAAGATAAAAAAATGAGACGATTACCCGTATATTTAGTATTGGACACCTCCGGCTCCATGACCGGAGAGCCGATCGAAGCCGTTAAAAACGGCGTGCAGGTGCTGATTTCAACCCTGCGGACAGATCCCTACGCCCTCGAAACCGCCTACCTGAGCGTGATCACGTTCGACAGTTCGGCGAAGCAGGTGGTGCCGCTGACCGAATTGTCCATGTTCCAGATGCCCGATATTCACGCCTCAGGAGCAACCGCTTTGGGCGACGCCCTGTCGTTGCTTGCCAGCAGGATAGACAGCGAAGTGACCAAGACAACCGCCGAAGTGAAAGGCGACTGGAAGCCGCTGGTATTCCTGATGACCGATGGAGGCCCCACCGACAACTGGAAAAACGGATTGGCCGAATTTCAGAAAAGAAAAGCCGGTATTGTGGTTGCCTGCGCCGCCGGACATGGCGCCGATACCAACGTACTGAAGCAAATCACGGAGATTGTGGTACAGCTGGATACGGCAGACAGCGCCACCATCAAAGCCTTCTTCAAGTGGGTTTCGGCATCGGTGAGCACCGGCAGCCAAAAGGTAGAAGCCAGCGGAATCGAGGTCGGCGGGTTGAACGAGCTGCCGCCTCCGCCGCCCGAAGTGAACATCGTGGTGTAAGACATGAGAAGGTTACCCGTATATCTCCTCCTTGACACCTCCGGCTCCATGCGGGGCGAACCGATAGAGTCGGTAAAAGTCGGGCTGGAAACCATGATTGCCAGCCTCCGGCAAGACCCCTTCGCACTGGAATCGGTATGGATCAGCATCATCACCTTCGACAGGGAAGTGAAGCAGATCATGCCGCTCACCGAATTGGAAAACATGCAACTGCCCGAAATACAAACGCCGGAATCGGGCCCTACCCATTTGGGCGCCGCCCTCGAAATGCTTTGCCAAAAAGTGGACGCGGAAGTCAAGCTAAGCACGCCGGAACAAAAAGGCGACTGGATGCCCCTGCTGTTCATCATGACGGACGGCAAACCCTCCGACTTGCAAAAGTACAACGAGGTAATCCCCGAAGTAAAAAAACGGCACTTTGCAAGCATCATCGCCTGTGCCGCAGGAACAAAGTCCGACCCCAAACCGCTGGGACTGATCACACAGCAGGTTTATTCGCTGGACACGACGGACAGCGCCACCTTCCGGCAGTTCTTCAAATGGGTGTCGGCTTCGGTAAGCGTCGGCAACCGAAGCATCGGCGCCGCAGACGAACTGCTGCTGCCGCCCCCGCCGCCCGAAGTACACACCGTAATTTAAGCATCCATAATTTGAAAATCCATGAATTGTAAAATTATTGGATACGATTTCAAGAGCTTGGAGGTTCAACTGCAACCGTCGGAGCGGTTTTTTTGCGAACGGGGCGCACTTATTTACCACGAAGGCGACATCGAAAAAAAACTGAAAGTAATCGACAAGGGTATCACCGGCATCTTGAAACGTACGCTCTCCGGCGAAAGCATGTTTCTTGTCGAATTGCTCAATACGTCCTCTTCCGTCAGGAAGTTGATGGTGGCAGGGAAAATGGGCTTGTTGCCCATCGACATGAAATTGTTCCCCAACGGCATCATCTGCCGGAAAGGTTTTTACGTCGCATCCACCCAAGAGGCGGACATCGATTTTTCGCTGAACATGTCCTCGTTCGTCAGCGGAACAGGCCTGGTCATGCAGAAAATATCCGGCGGAGGCACCGTTTTCCTCGACTCCGTCGGCAGCGCGATCTGCTTAGATGTCGGTTATGGCGACACGATCTTTGTGGACGAAAAAAGTTTTCTGTGCATGGACGGCAACGCACAGCATCAGCTATCGTCGAGCTTTTCGGGCAAGGGGTTTCTGGGCGGCGAAGGGCTGAGCATGTTTCAAATCAAAGGCATTGCCAAAGTCTATGTCAATTCGGTAAATGTCAGATAAGAAATGGACAGTATGGTAAAAAAAGCGCATCAATACTGCGAGGACAAGCTACATCCCTGATTCTACGGATGAATATCGAAGAAATGATGACGATTTAAAATAAATGAATATGCGACGATTACCGATTCCGGAAAAACGTACCTGACATCTGCGCCCGCTGTGCCTTCACTGCTTTGTGCAACAAGACGAAACGGCAGCCAGCATTTCTACCGCGAGATACAAAATAAATTTCCCGTTGTAACTTCTTGCCGTTGATTTTTTCAAAACCGATCTATGGCAAGCTGCAATTTAAATCGGAAAACATTCGGTAAGAAGGTCATTCCTTCTCCGGCGGACAATAGCAGCCGCCCGTTGCTTTCATGGAAGGGCGCGGAAAGTCTGCACATATCCCTACCGCCACTCGCTCCAGCCCACAAAAATTCCGCCTTCCCGTCTGGAAATGTCAGAAATCCTGCTAACACACCTTACATACCATATTATATGGTACACGCGCGAAATACATGAAGATTTCAGGAATTTATATCTGTGCCGCCACCTTTTTTAGTTGGGCTTGAGTCAATCCAAAGCAGAGAAGGCGGAATAAGGATGGACGCCTGCATACGTGTGCGGCGGCGGCTACGCTTTGTGCGACTTCGGCGGCTTTGTGGTTTTATTTTTTAACCATTAGGAAAAATACCGTATTTGTGGTATTTACATCCCATTTTATCCTTGTATTTTTGCAGCGTTATTTCAACAAACCATAATGTATATGGATGCAGGATATGGATTTCTTTTGAAAGTGGTCGCTACCGCTGCCGAAAGAACGTTAATTTTTCGCCTAAACATACATTAACTTGGTAGATGTAACAGATTAGATAGATAAAATAGATTTAATGCAATCATATCATAATTAAGACGTGGAACACGACGCAATCAACAAATGGAAGCATCCGGTTGCCGGACTGAAAGGCATTTTCATCACTGTGTCACTGACCGTTATCGTATCGGTGGGTTTGCGGGCCAACATCAGCGATCGGACGTCATCGTTGCGGCAAGGCGTCACGGTGAGCGGCGTCGTTACGGATGCGGCAGGAGAACCGTTGCCGGGCGTAAACGTAGTATCGGAAGGCAGCACGCGCGGCGCGATAACCGACGGCAAGGGAAAATATACGATTACGGTTCCCGACCGTGACGCGGTGCTGGCGTTTTCGTTTGTGGGATATGTCACGCAGGAGGTGATCGTGGGCGACCAAACGACCATTAACATTTCGCTTCCGGAGGACGCCCGCCAACTGGAAGAGGTGGTAGTGGTCGGCTACGGGACGCAAAAAAGAAAGGAGCTTACCGGCGCTGTGGCGTCCGTGCCCAAAGCCGTGCTGGAGCATCCCGCCGTATCGCTGGACAGGATGTTGGGCGGCGCTGTGGCGGGCGTTCATGTTACGCAGGTGTCGGGGCAGCCGGGCGCGGGGGCTTCCGTCCGTATCCGCGGCGGCAATTCCGTCACTGCCGCCAATGACCCCTTATATGTAATCGACGGTTTTATCTTTTACAACGACCCGTCGTCGCTCAAAGCGGGACTGGGCGGTATCGAAAGTAGCCTTAACCCGCTGGCAGCCATCAATCCGGCGGATATCGAATCCGTAGAAGTGTTGAAAGACGTTTCGGCCACCGCCATTTACGGTTCTCGCGGAGCCAACGGCGTGATCATCGTCACCACAAAAAAGGGGACGCGCGGCGCAGTCAACGTCAATTACCGCTACACTACCGGATGGAGCAGGACAGCCAAGCGGCTCGACCTGATGAACGCCACCCAGTGGGCGCGCATGGAAAAAGATTTTTTCTTCAATAAAGGCCGGTACACCGACGAGCAAATCGAACAACTGGGCGAAGGCTTCGACTGGCAGGGAGCGGTGCTGCAAACAGGCGTTTCGCAAACCCACGAACTGTCGGTCAGCGGCGGCAACGAAAAAGCGAGCTACCTGCTCTCCGGTAACTATATCGACCAGAACGGCATCATTCTCAATTCCGGCTTTCAACGTTTCAATGCACGCCTGAATACGGAAGTGAACATCACCGAACGCCTTACCGCAGGCGTCACCGCCACTGCCGGAAAATCCGAGCAAAACAGCCTCACCACCTTTGAAGAAGTAAATTACAATTCGTCGCCCTACTCGGCAGGCATCACCAATTCCCTGACCTACGCGCTGTATATACCGCCGGTGGTGCCGATTTATGCCGATGGCGACTACAACTACGATAATCCCTTCGAATATTCCTATCTGAGGGCGGGAGGCATAACGGCGAATCCCGTTTCCGACCTGAAAAACAGCACGGGGCAGACCATCCACACTACCCTGCTGGGCAACGCCTTTGCCCGCTACCAAATTATCGACGGCCTGACGGCGAAAGTCGGCGCCGGAGCGCATATCAGTCATGCCGTGCAAAATTTCTTCGCCCCGTCCTACACCGCCATAGGACTGGAAAAAGAAGGAATAGGCGGGATAGGCAACAAGCGGCAGCAAGTGTTGCAGACGGAATACACGCTGGCCTACGCCAAACGGTTCGGCAAAACCCATTTCATCGACCTGCTGGCAGGCTATACTCTTCAGGACACCAAAACCAACTACGACATCCATATCACTTCCATGTTTACCAACGAGACGCTGGGCGTGAACAATCTGGCGGACGGTTCTCAGCCCTACAAACCCATATCGGGCGCTGCCGAATCCAAACTCTATTCGCTGCTGGGAAGGCTCAACTATACCTTGCTGGAACGCTACAACTTCACCGTCACCATCCGCGGCGACAAATCGACACGCTTTGCCAAAAACCATCGCTGGGGATACTTTCCGTCGGTGGGAGTAGCGTGGAACGTCAACGAGGAAACCTTCCTGAGGGACGTCCGGGCGCTGAACCACCTGAAACTGCGCCTCACCTGCGGCACGGTAGGCAACCAGGAAATAGGCGACTACGAATATGCGCAAACCTTTACGGCGGCAGGCAATTACAACGGAGGAACGACCTACAGACCGAAAAATCTCGGCAACGAGAAACTGAAATGGGAAACCACCCTATCATATAACGCCGGCGTGGACGCGGGGCTGTTCGACGATCGCCTGTCCTTTACGGCCGACGCCTATTACAAGAAAACCTCCGACCTGCTGCTGGAAATACCTGTTGATCCTTCGCTGGGCATAAGCACGCAGTTGTATAACGTGGGCAACGTCACCAACCGCGGCATAGAATTGACGCTTAACCTGACGCCGATAGAAAACAAGCGCCTGCGGTGGACGGTTTCCGCCAACATCGCCCGCAATATCAACAAAATTACCGACATGGGCGAAACAGCGATTGGCAAAAGAGAATATATCATACTGGGGCGCAACGAGGAAGAAATCCTGCAAACAGGCGAATCGCTCGGCTCGTTCTACGGTCTTGTCTTTAACGGTATTGTCCGGAAAGACGAAGATCTGTCTGCCCTTCCGAAGACGCCGTACGGTACGGCTCTCCCGGGCGACCTCAAAATGGCGGACATCAGCAGTTCCGACGGAACGCCAGACAACTGGGTCAACCATTACGACCGTACGGTACTGGGCAGCGTACAGCCTGATTATACCTACGGTGCAACAACGACACTCCATTACCGCGGCTTCGATCTTTTCGCCGCCCTGAAAGGGTCGCACGGCAACAAGGTGTACAACCACCTGCGGCGCTATCTGGAAAGCCCCGGCGACAGCTACAATGTCTCGGCGGCGCTGCTCGACAGTTGGACGGAAGAACGTCCTTCCGACGTCCTGCCCGGGTTAAGCAACATGGCAAACGACCGTTATTACGGTTATGTGGACAGCCGCTATATTGAGGACGCCTCCTTCCTGCGGCTCAAAAACCTGACGCTGGGCTACACCGTGAATACCGGCGTATTGCCGAGGCTGAACGCACCGGTGAAAATCAGGATATTCGCCTCCGCCGACAACCTTTTCACCGTCACGCCCTATAAAGGCTACGACCCGGAGGTGGCGCGCGGCATCGACCTGGGCAATTACCCCACGGCACGAACTTTTTCCATAGGCGCCAAACTCACTTTCTAATGAACAGTTCAATCATGAAAAACCCAACCTCAGTAGATATGATCCCCTACGCCATCCGGTACTCAATGGCGCGATGTCCGGGCGACAGCCGCCAAACCGACATGGGGCTTTGGGCAGTGTTCAAACCTCCATAAGCGGTGCGCAACCTTTTTGCGGAAACCGTGCATGTAACGTTTCCGCCCGTTTGTAATTTTTTTTTAACACGTGACGTTCTTTTTCCCCCGCCATCGCGGATGAACGGCACAAAACATTAAATAATAAATAGTAAGTAAATAAATAGTAATAATCACATAAATTTTAATAATATGAAAAAGTTAATTTTTTTAGTCATCCTCGCTTTATTAAGTATAAGCGTAAGTATTTCTTTTAATTCGTGCAACAAAGACAAAGATGTTGCTGAGACCCCTGATCCTGACCCCGATCCTGATCCTGATCCCGATCCCGATCCTCCGGCCTATGAGATCACCACCGAAGTGTTCAAGACCACTCGCGAAGCCGAAGCTTTCGTCAACGGCGCCTACGGCCCGCTGCAAACGCTGAGTTCTTCCTTCTCCTTCCTGCTGGAGTCGCATACCGAAAGCACCATCAGTTTTGAAGGAGCGGAAACGGCGGGAGGTCCCGCAGCCAGCCGCTTGGAAACAGATCCGGCCAACAGCTATGTCAACAAGCATTTCAATGCGTTTTACAACAGCATCGGCGTCACCAACAGCACCATTGAAAAGCTGGACTCCTCCAAGGTAACCGCCAAACTTCCGCAGGCCGCCAAAGACTTGGTGCGGGGGCGGGCGCTGTTTGTCCGCGGGTTGGATTATCTCTACCTGGTACAGCTCTACGGGGAAGTGCCGCTACGACTGTCCACCCGCCCGCCGGTGCCTACGTACCGTACCTCCATTGACTCTATTTACGAGCACATCATCAAGGATCTGGAGGAAGCCGAAGCCCTCCTTCCGGAGTACGACGTCATCAGGTCTAATCCGAGCAAGGGCGCTGCCAATGCGCTGCTGGCGCGGGCATACCTCACCTGGGGGCACAAACCGCTTTCACGGGCGCAGGTGGACGCCATCAAGAACGCGGACAGCGACCCGGCGCACAGCGTGGACAACGCCAAGCTGGAAAAGGCGGTGGAATATGCCAACAAAGTGATCGCAAGCGACCAGTACCAACTGGAAACGGACTTTAACCAGAACTTCGGGGTAGCGCGGGAAAACCGTTCCGTTGAGCATGTTTATACCATCCACCACGACGGCGACGGCCTGGGCGACGCGCAGGGCAACCACCAGACGCACTGCCCGTTCACCGCGCGGTTTAACCTGTGGACGGACAACCACATCGGCCCGGCGGACGTGACGCTTCTCGACCGTTTTGAAGCCGGCGACAACCGTAAGTTGTTCTCCATCCTCGACGTACTGTACAATTCGGAAGAGAGCAACACAAAGTATGAGTACAAATTCCCCGTTACTTCGCCGCGCTACGGCAAGTTCATCCATCGCAGCAACTATCTCGCCACTCCCGCGGAAAGCCCCGGAAGGGAAAGAGCGCCGGGATCGGCGGCAGCTCAGCCGAACAACATCAACCGCATAGAACTACGCTATGCCGAAGTGTTGCTCTACAAAGCCGAAGCGCTGTTCTACCTCAACAGAGCCGGCGAAGCGCTGCCGATCATCAACCAGCTGCGCCAAAGGGCTTTCGGAAGCAATTCGCACAACCTGACCACGCTCACCGAAGCCGCCCTGCACAGGGAATGGGACCTCGAACTGACCTTCGAACAAAAGCACTGGCAAAACCTGGTACGCTGGAAAAAACTGATTGCAACGGTAAAAACGGTCGATCAGTTTGAGTACTTCAAGTCGGATTATGCAACCGCGGACGCCGTGAAAACAAAGGCGAAAAGCATCGATGGCAGCCTTCAGGATGAAGATATCAATGCCGCTTTTTTTGCGAAGGTGTACAAGCACCTGCACGCAAAATTCGATAACATCAAAGGCAAACACTATCGTTTCCCGATACCGACCACCAGCGGTATCAATCAGGGTGTTGGTCCCCAGAACCCGGGCTATTGATAATAACCATTTAAAAGCAAATAACATGGCTATCACATTCAAGGCCCAGGAGCGGAGCGAACCGGGCGTAGCAGGCGGCGGCGTAAAGAGATACTACGCTTCGATCGTCCTCGGGAAAGAGGTATCGGTGGATGCGCTGGTAAAAGAGATCGAGAAATTCAGTTCGTTGAGCGAGCCGGACATACGCGGCGCCATTCTGGCGCTGGAGAATGTCATTCAGGAAAAACTTTCCGACGGTCATATCGTTCGCTTGGACAAGATCGGTTCCTTTTATCCCGCGCTCAGCAGTTCCCCTTCGGATACGCCCGGAGAGGTCAGCGCCGCCAACGTGAAAAAAGTGGGCATCAATTACCGCCCCGGCAGTCGGATCATTGCCGGACTGAAAAATGCCACGCTGAAAAAAGCGTAGTTCTCCTGATAAGTCGCGCAACTTTTCGCTGAAACTTGCTCAAGTTTTCATTGTATCCTGCGCAACTTTTGTCTCTAACCCGCGCAACTTTTTGAATAACGTTGCGCGGGTTTTTTATTATTGAAGGACAACCCCTCACCGCCTTATTTGATGTTTAAACGGGATTTTAATTCGGCTATTTCCCTTTCCTTCTCTTCAAGCTCTGCTCTCAGTTTGACACGTTCTTCCCTGCGTCCTTCTTCACGCCCTTCTTCGCGCGAAGTCGTAATGATGCTTCTTTCGTAACGACGCTGTTCCCTATGATGGTCATAATCCTCTTTCTCCTCTTCATTCAGGCTGTCGTAGAGCAGTTTCTCCCACGCAACAGCCAGACCGGGAGCGGTAAAATCTTCGGGAATCGAAACTAATTGAGGGTGTCGCATTATCAAAGTCGGAAAAACATAGAACCAATAAAAAATCCGTACGGATTCTGGAAATGCGATCTATCCGTTGATTGTCAACAGGTTTCTGTCACCGTAGGCGTCGTCGATGCGGCTGCTGAAAGCCCAAAATTTGTTGTCGCGTATCCACGGCAGCGGATACGCGGCGCGTTCGCGAGAGTAAGGATGTGTCCAGCGGTCGGCAACCAGACATTCTTCGGGATGCGGTGCATTGCGGAGCAGATTGTCGTTGGCATCGGCAACGCCGGATGCAATTTCTACGATTTCGCCGTGAATGCTGACGAGTGCTTCCACAAATCTGTCCAATTCCTGCAACGATTCGCTTTCGGTAGGCTCCACCATCAGCGTGTTGGCTACGGGAAACGACAGTGTGGGAGCGTGGAAGCCGTAGTCCATCAGTCGTTTCGCAATATCGGTTGCTGTGATACCTGTATCTTTAAAGGTCTGGCATGACAAGATCATCTCGTGCGCCGCCATTCCGTTGGGATTGGCGTACAGCACGCCGTAGTACGGGCGAAGTTTTGCCGCCAGATAGTTAGCGTTGAGTATTGCGGCGCAGGTGGCTTGCCGCAATCCGTCGCCACCCATCATGGTGATATAGGCGTGGGAGATGACAAGAATGCTGGCGCTGCCGAAAGGAGCCGCCGCAACAGCTTTGATGTTTTTTTTGCCGTTGCCCGCTGTCAACGGGTGTTCAGGCAGGTACGGCGTCAGGTGTTTCGCCGTACAGACGGGACCCTCGCCCGGACCGCCGCCACCATGTGGTATCGCAAAGGTTTTGTGCAGGTTGAGGTGACACACGTCGGCGCCCAGAAAAGCGGGATGCGTCAGCCCCACCTGTGCGTTCATGTTGGCGCCGTCCATGTACACCTGTCCGCCACAACGATGGATAATGTCCGTGATTTCAAGGACATTATCCTCGAAAACGCCATGCGTGGACGGATAAGTGATCATCAGGACGGCAAGACGCTCTTTGTGGGCTTCTGCCAGCTCTTTCAGGGCGGCAATGTCAATGTTGCCTTTCCCGTCGTCCGGAACGGTAACGATTTCCATGCCTGCCATTGCTGCGCTTGCCGGATTGGTGCCGTGTGCAGACGACGGTATCAATGCAACGCGGCGGATCGCCTGCCCGTTATCCATGTGATAGGCTCTGATGACCATTAAACCGGCGTATTCGCCCGTCGCACCGGAATTGGGCTGGAACGACACCGCGTCGAAGCCCGTGATCGCGCACAACTGCTGCGACAGCTCCCCAATCAGTTCGTGGTAGCCTTCCGCCTGTTCGACAGGAACAAACGGATGGAGATTGCTCCACTGCGACCAACTGAGCGCTGTCATTTCCGTTGCGGCATTCAGTTTCATGGTGCACGAACCCAGCGGAATCATCGAATGGGTGAGCGAGATGTCACGCCGTTCGAGTTTTTTGATGTAGCGCATCATTTCCGTTTCGGAACGATGGCGACGGAAAACGTCTTGCTGCAAGTATGCGCTCTTTCTGACTGCAAAGTCGGGTAGAGCGGCAGATAGCGGATGAGGAGGGGCATTTTTCACGGGATGTTGCGCAAATATTTCCGCGATGTCCCGTATGTCGTTCTCCACAGTCGTTTCGTCTATGCTGATGCCGATGACGCCTTCTTCATACCTGAAATTGATGTGCCGTTCTTCGGCGGTTTTGCGGATGGCGGCGGCATGAGGAGCGCACACGCGGATAGTCAGCGTGTCGAAAAAAGTATCATTGATAAATGTAAATCCGTGCGTCGCTATCTGTTCCGCCAGCGAGAGCGTCAGTCTGCGGATGCGCGAAGCGATGTTGCGGATGCCTTCCGCACCGTGGTACACGGCATACATACCCGCCATGATGGCGAGCAATGCCTGCGCCGTGCAAATGTTGGAGGTGGCTCGATCGCGCTTGATGTGTTGTTCGCGCGTTTGCAACGCCATGCGCAACGCGCGTTTGCCTTGTGTATTGACGCTTACCCCGATGATTCGTCCCGGCATGTCGCGTTTAAAAGCGTTGCGGGTAGCGAAGTAGGCGGCATGAGGACCGCCATAGCCCAACGGGATGCCGAACCGTCCCGCCGATCCGACTGCCACGTCGGCGCCCCACTCTCCTGGAGGCGTCAGCAGGGCAAGGCTCATCAAATCGGCAACTACCCCGACGAACATACCCGCTTCGTGTAACTTTGCGGTAAACGTACTGTAATCGTTGATGTTGCCGGTGCTGTCGGGATATTGTACTGCTGCGCCGAACGTCCTACCGTCGGGTATGAAATGGCGATAGTCTCCTACCGTCACCTCAATGCCCAAAGGTTCGGCGCGCGTGCGCATCACTTCAACGGTTTGGGGAAACAGCCGCTCGTCGGCAAAGAAGCGACACACCCCGTTTTTTACGGCTTCGCGCGACCGCAACCGGAACATCATCAACATGGCTTCGGCAGCCGCCGACGCTTCGTCCAGCAGGGATGCACCGGCAATATCCATACCTGTCAGACCGGCAACCGCAGTCTGGAAATTGAGCAACGCTTCCAGCCTTCCTTGAGAAATCTCCGCCTGATACGGCGTGTAGGAGGTGTACCACGAAGGATTTTCCAGAATGTTACGTTTGATGACCGGCGGCAGAAATGTGTTGTAGTACCCCAGCCCGATGTAGGTACGGTACAGTTTGTTTTTCGCAGCGATTTTCGCCAATCTATCCAAATAGGCGGCTTCGCCGATACCTGCCGGCAGGTTGAGCGGTTGCGGCAGTCTGATGTTTGCCGGCAGCGTTTTGTCGATAAGTTCGTCCACAGAAGCAACGCCAATAGCGGACAACATCTGCGGAATCTCCTCTTCGCGAGGTCCGATGTGACGGGATACGAAATTTTCCATTGAAGTTTTAATTTGCGGACAAAAATAAGTGATTCGGACAAACGAAAAAATAATTTTTATGCACAATTCATTCACCGTTTGGTGAAGAACAAGTTTGAGGTGTTATATCTGGCAGGATGTCGCTTTACTTTACCTTCCCCACGTTCGGATGAGGTTATACCTGCCAAGTCCACTCGTTTCTTTACAAACGATGTTGCTATTCATCAGGGATTGTTCCGCCGGTATAAAAATCGTCCGGTTACAGAATGTAAAAACAATCGTCTTAAAACATCTGAAAAATAACAATCTAAAAAATAACACGCATTTTATTGTAAAAATTATCGCTAAAATAATTATTTTATATAAATTTCAGAGTATTTTTGATGATTTTCATTTTAAACTCGTATCTTTGCAAAAAATATATCTTTTTAATATGAAAAAAATAGAAGCGATTATTCGTAAAACCAAATTTGAAGAGGTCAAGGAAGCATTGTTGAATGCCGAAATTGAGTGGTTCTCTTACTATGATGTGCGCGGTGTGGGGAAAATGCGGCAGGAGCGCATTTACAGAGGGGTGGTGTACGACACCAGTTATATCGAACGGACAATGCTCACCATCGTGGTACGCGACATGAACGTGGAACGTACGGTTGCCGCCATATTGGACACGGCACAAACGGGAGAAATAGGAGACGGACGCATCTTCGTGTCCGCTGTTGAGGATTCTATCCGTATCCGAACAGGCGAACACGGCGATATATCCCTGTATGATGTTGAATAATGTATCACCTGAAAAATATTCGTTATGAAAAATAAATCAGCATATATAATCGGCGCATTGGTATCGTTGTTCAGTGTTTCCGCTGTGGCGCAGGATGGAAATACCGCCGTGTTGGACAGCGGGAACACCGCATGGATGATTGTCGCCACCATTCTGGTAATGTTCATGACCATTCCGGGTTTGGCGCTGTTTTACGGCGGTCTGGTACGCCAGAAAAACCTGTTGAGCATCGTCATGCAATGTTTCGTTCTTGCAGGGGTGATCAGCATTTTATGGTTTTCGTTCGGATACAGTTGGGTATTCGGCACGGGATTCGCTGACAGTCCGCTGGGCTTCATCATCGGTGGGTTCGATAAGGTATTTTTGCTCGGCATCGGTTTGGATACGCTCAATCCGTTGGGCGGGAATATTCCCGAAACACTGTTTGCACTGTTCCAGTGCATGTTTGCCATCATCACTCCGGCGCTGATTATCGGTGCGTTTGCCGAGAGAGTGAAATTTTCAGGCTATCTGCTGTTCATCGTTCTGTGGTCTATCGTCGTGTATAATCCGTTGGCACACTGGGTTTGGGGCGGCGGATGGCTGCAACAGATAGGTGCTATCGACTTTGCCGGAGGTACGGTAGTACATATCAATGCCGGTGTATCGGCTTTGATGATGGCGCTTTTGATAGGGAAAAGAAGGGGGTACAAACCCGGAAAGCCCACCACGCCGCACAATGTCACTTTCGTGTTTCTCGGAGCGGGATTTCTGTGGCTGGGATGGTTCGGGTTCAATGCGGGAAGCGGGCTTGCCGCCGACGGGCTTGCCGCCAACGCTTTTCTGGTGACGCACATCGCTACGGCTACCGCTGTGGTGGTGTGGATGGTAATCGACTGGGTGCGCAACGGTAAGCCAACGGTAGTGGGCGCCAGTACCGCAGCAGTGGCGGGATTAGTCGCCATCACACCGGCGGCGGGTACGGTAGATATATTCGGCGCATTTGCCATCGGTGCAATATCGTCGATAACGTGTTTCATTATGGTGGCAGTGGTGAAGGAAAAACTCGGATACGACGACTCGCTGGACGCCTTCGGTGTACATGGCATAGGCGGTATCATCGGGTCTGTACTCACAGGCGTGTTTGCTACACAATCCATCACCGGCGCCGACGGAGTGCAGGGCGCACTCTACGGCGACCTGCACCAGTTGTGGATACAAGTCATTGCCACGCTTGCCACCATCGTTTACAGCGCCGTGCTGACCGTCATCCTGTTTTACATCGTGGACAAAACGGTGGGCGTAAGAGTGACTTCACGCGTGGAAGAAGAAGGACTCGACATCTACGAACACGGCGAAACGCCATACAATTAACGACCGCCATCAAATGGAAAATGGAAAATGAGAATTTTCGGGGCAAACACGTCATACAATGATTTTCAGCATTTTTAATCCTGAAAAAATTATTGTACCTTTGTCCGAAATTTTCGCAAAATGTGTCTGGCTGTACCCGGAAAAATTGTTTCCATTGACACTTCGGTGCCCGAACTGAAAACGGCAAAAGTTGATTTCGGAGGCATAGTGAAGCATATCTGCGTGCAATGGGTGGATGTGCAGGAAGGCGATTACATTCTCGCTCATGCGGGAATGGCTATATCCGTGCTTGATGAAGGAGAAGCCCTGCAAACGCTGGCGGATTTTGATGCTATTGCTCGCGCTCTTGAATCCGATTAACCGCTTATGCAATATATTGACGATTACCGGAACAATACGCATATACAAACGTTGGCACGCGCTATCAACAGGAAAGTGGCACACGAATGGAACATCATGGAAATTTGCGGCGGACAGACGTATGCAATAGCACGGTACCGTTTGGAGGACTTGCTTCCCCCTGAGGTGAGGCTGTTGCACGGGCCGGGTTGTCCGGTGTGCGTCACCTCTGAAGAAGTCATAGACCATGCGCTGGACATTGCTCGCCATCCGGAAGTAATACTGGCTTCTTTCGGCGACATGATGCGGGTGCCGGGTAATGAAACCGACCTTTTGCATCTAAAAGCACAAGGCGCCGACATTCGCCTGTTGTATTCGCCGCTTGATGCCGTAGAACTTGCAGCAGCAAACCCCGCGCGCGAAGTGGTTTTTTTTGCCGTCGGCTTTGAAACCACTATCCCCGTGCATCTGGCGGCGTTGCAAGAAGCGCGGCGGCGCAAAATGACGAATTTTTCCTTGCTGTGTTCTTTCTTTGCCGTTGCGCCGGCTATGGAAATGATTGTACAGCAACCCGACAACCGCGTGGATGGATTTCTGGCGGCAGGACATGTGTGCGCCATCACGGGAAATGCCGCCTGCCGCCGATTGGCTGCACGATATAAACATCCCGTAATAATTACCGGTTTTGAACCCGTTGACTTGTTATATGGACTGTATCGGTGCATCTGCCAACTGGAACGGAACGAGGCACAGGTAGAAAATGCCTATAAACGGGCAGTTCCCGAAAACGGAAACACCGTAGCACAGGCGTTGATGAATGATGCGCTGGATACGGTGGGCTGTAAATGGCGCGGCATAGGATACATTCCCGATAGCGGATTCGTTCTCAAAGCCAAATACTCGGCTTATGACGCAACAGGGAAATTTCCCTTCGAAAACACAAAACACCTCACCAACACCCGCTGTATTTCCGGCGAAATCATGAAAGGCAAACTTTGCACGGCAGACTGTCACTGTTTCGGGACAGAGTGTACCCCCGAACATCCTGCGGGCGCACCTATGGTGTCTGCCGAGGGCGTGTGCGCAGCCTATTACCGATACCGACAACCATGAAAACAGTGTGCCCCGTCCCCTACAACGCCTCCGACACTATCCTGCTCGGCCATGGAAGCGGAGGACGAATGTCCCACCAACTTATACGGGATGTCTTTCGCGCGGCGTTCGGCAATCCCCTGCTGGATCAAGACCATGACGGCTGTGTATTTGCTGTGGAAGCGGGACGAATGGCTTACTCCACCGATACCTTTGTGGTGCATCCGCTCTTTTTCAAAGGCGGCAACATCGGCGATCTGGCGGTGAACGGCACCGTCAATGATCTGGCATGTTGCGGAGCCGTTCCCCGTTATCTTGCCACAGGTTTCATCTTGGAAGAAGGTTTGCCGCTGACAACGTTGCAGGCAATCGTCCATTCCATGCAGGCGGCGGCGGGAAAAGCCCACGTGAGCATCGTAACGGGCGATACCAAAGTAGTGGAACATGGCAAATGCGACGGTATTTTTATCAACACAAGCGGCGTGGGTATCGTGCCGGAGGGCATCAACATCGCACCTTCGCGGGCAACCGTGGGCGACGTGGTGATTTGCAGCGGGAACATCGGCGTGCACGGCGTAGCAATCATGTCCGCCCGCGACAGTTTGGGCTTTGAAACCGCCTTGGAAAGTGACACCACCGCATTGAATCACATCACACAGCAGTTGCTGTGCACCATAGCCGACGTGCACGTGCTGCGCGATCCAACGCGAGGCGGCGTAGGCACGACACTCAACGAAATTGCCGCCGCCGCTAACGTAGCAATCGAACTGGATGAAGCCGCCTTGCCCGTGCCGAACGCTGTGAAAGCCGCCTCCGAAATACTGGGCATTGACCCGCTCTATATCGCCAATGAAGGGATAATGCTGGTGATATTGCCCGAAAGACACGCGGAACAAGCGCTCCGGTTACTCCAACGTTTCGTGGAAAGCAAAAATGCAACAACTGTCGGACGGGTTGTCGCATCGGGAAGGGCTACGGTAACACTGAAAACCGTTTATGGCAACCATCGTACGGTACCCATGCTTGCCGGAGAACAATTGCCTCGGATTTGTTAGTTTGATTAATACGAAATAAATAATAACAGGAGTGTTACCCGCCGTCATTGTAAGGGCCGACCCCATTTCATGGGAAAAAAGGGGAATGACGTTGTTTTGCCGGTCACTTTCGCATCTGTTGTTCATTTTACGAACACAGATTTTTGACAGTTCGTCCAAAAGATATGGAACTGAAACAGAATTGCTGAAACGGATGTTGCACCGCTGCAATTGATTGTCCATCTGTTGCTCAAGGCGAATCCGGTTTTTGGTTAGCCGACGGCACTGGCGTATCAACTGGCACATTTGCTGAAGGACTTCATCCGGGACAAAACTTCCTCTAATCAGCTCCTTCTGCAAACATTAGGCTATCCGGTGCGCATCTTTAAATTCACTCTTGCGCCCGGGCAACTTTTGATAAAATACGGATTAACCGGTTTTAACGAAAAATCCGGTTGCAACACCCGACAAACCGGCATCCAATAGATATTCGTACTTTCCATAGCTACATGCCCTGCGCCACTTTCTACCGGTGTATCACGCAACCTATCCAGCTACGGTGTGAGCGTTCCATAACGCTTTTCTAAAATTTCTTTGCCCTGTGCGTCCAAAATACAAGCGAATATGATTATCTTTGCAGCAAAATCAGTATGCAATGAAAGTATTCGGCATCATTCCGGCACGATATGCATCTACGAGGTTTCCGGGTAAACCGCTGGTAAAACTTCAGGGTAGAAGCATGATAGAATGGGTATATCGCCGAGCGAGTAGAGTGTTTAAGCGCGTTGCTGTGGCTACGGATGATGAGCGCATTGCCGGCGAAGTGAAAGGCTTCGGTGGTGATGTGGTGATGACCTCTCTGCTACACGCCAGCGGGACAGACCGTTGCGCGGAAGCATTGCCCCTGATGCAGGAACGGTACGGCGAACAGGCAGACGTGGTGATCAACATACAGGGCGACGAGCCTTTTACGGACGTCACCCTGCTGCACCGTCTTGCCTCCTGTTTTGACGACCCTGCCGCACAAATAGCCACTGCGGTATGTCCTATTGGCAGCCGAAATGATTTGTTCAACCCCAATTGTGTGAAAGTCGTCATTAGCGCATCCGGCAGAGCGCTGTATTTCAGCAGATCCGTCATACCTTATGTGCGGGGACACGAACAGGAACAATGGTTGCAGCAGCACACTTTCTATCGCCACCTCGGCTTGTATGCTTATCGTGCAAACGCGCTCCTCGGTCTGACGAAATTTGAACGGTCATCGCTGGAAACGACCGAATCACTGGAACAAAACCGCTGGCTGGAAAACGATTGCTACATCAGGGTGATACAAACCGACGGAGTGAGCATATCTATTGATACCCCCGACGATTTGGTAAAAGCGGAAAAATGGCTGGAAACCCATCCGATGACGCCATGAAATACGGAATCATCATCGCATTGCTGGCAATGATAGGCTGTACCCGCCATCCGTACGACGGTTACAAGGCGCAAAACGGAATCTATTACCGACTGTTGGAAATAGGCGAAGAAGACAAAAAATGTCGCTGTGGAGATTATGTGACGGCAAACCTGAAATATACCACCACAACCGATTCCGTCTTTTTTTCGGGAACCCGAACGTTCGTGCTACACCCGCCCGCTTTTCAGGGGGCGGTGGAATACGGGTTCATGCTGCTGAACAAAAACGATTCGGCGATATTCGTTATCCCTGTTGCCGGATTTTTTGAAAAAACGCTCCGTATTCCGATTCCCGCCTGTTTGAGCGGATGCCGCGATATGAAAATCGCCGTGCGGATACTTGACGTACAAACCCCCAAAGAATATATCCGAGACAAGGAAAGCGCCCCCTTGAAAAATCACACCGCCCAAGAAACATCGCTGATACGGAAATATATCGCACACGCAAAAATTGATGCAACACCCGACGAAAACGGGATTTATCGTGTGGTGCAACGTGCCGGTACAGGCGATGCCGTACGGAAAAACCGGACAGTAACCGTACATTACGAAGGTTTTTTTTTGGACGGAACAATGTTTGACTCCACCCGCAGGCGAAACGCCCCTTTCCAGTTTGTGTACGGGCAACAACAACAGATGCTCTCCGGTTTGGAAAAAGTCATCGGCATGATGTGCGAGGGCGAAAAAGTTGTTGCAATACTTCCTTCCGATCAGGCATTCGGTAGCGAAGGATCGTCAATTGGTATTGTGCCGCCTTTCACACCACTAATGTTCGAAATAGAAGTGATAGCGGTGGAATAATCGCAATTATCCATATTCGGCAGTAGTTTTTTTGACCGACGTAAGCCCTAACTCCGCAAAAGTCAGGTGGCCATTTTATATAAAATATTGATATTTAAACAATTACGCTGATTTTATAGACTACCTAATTAGGTAGTCTATAAAATCCTGCATCCTTTTGTTTACTAAACTATTACAATCATATACGGGGTAAATATGACGGAGTTAGGGCGTAAGTGCATACCCCGTCCGGCGCTACAATCCGTACCGGCTCTTCTCTCACCTTCCAAATACATGGATAAAGCTAAACGTTTAATTTCAACCGTCTTTACGTTTGATTTGCGGGATACGGTGCTACTTTCTGTCTTTTGTGCTTTTTATCTGTTCTTTCAGAGTCCGGATGCGGCTTTCGGCGTCTGCCTGTTTTTTGCGTTCCGTGTCCACCACCTGCGCGGGGGCGCTGCTCATAAAGCGTTCGTTGGACAGTTTCTTTTCCACCGCCTCCAGAAAGCCTTCCTGACGGGAAAGCTCCGTTTCTAATTTGCGGAGTTCTTCGGCGGTGTCGGTTTTTCCTTCCAGCGGAATGAAAAATGCGGTGGTGCGTACCATGAACCGTATGGCGCCTTCGGGCGGCGCGTCAGTCGGGGTGAGTTCCGAGAGGCGACACATCGAGCACAGCAGTTCGGGGCAGGTTATTTCGCCACTGTACTGCAGTTGCAGAGCGTCCCTGACGGGTATGTTCCTTTCCTGACGGACGGTGCGCACCGCCGCCACAGTTTCCTTCAATTGCTCGAAAGCGTCGATCAGCACCGGGTTTAGGCTACCCGCACGGGGTAGCGCCGAAGTCATGATACTTTCGTTTTCGTCGCGTTCCCGCAGGTGATGCCACAGTTCTTCGGTGATGAAGGGTATGAAGGGATGGAGCAGTTGTAGCAGTTTTTCAAAGAAATCAAGGGTAGCGCGGCGGGTTTTCTCGTCGATGGGTTGTCCGTAAGCCGGTTTTATCATTTCGAGGTACCATGCCGAAAATTCGTTCCAGAACAGTTTGTAGGCGGTCATCAGCGCTTCGGATAAGCGGTACTTGTCGAACAGATTGTTCATTTCGGTGATGGAGCGGTTGAGCAGCGCCTCGAACCATTCGCACGCCTGTGCCGAGGTGGACGGCTGCTGTGCTTGTTCGTCCGTTTGCCAGCCTTTCACAAGGCGGAAGGCGTTCCATATTTTATTGTTGAAGTTGCGTCCCTGTTCACAGAGCGTTTCGTCAAAAGGCAGGTCATTGCCGGCGGGCGAGGTGAGCAGCATGCCCGTGCGCACGCCGTCCGCGCCGTATTTCTCCATCAGCAGG
Organism: Bacteroidales bacterium; assembly: GCA_031271175.1. Lineage (GTDB taxonomy): Bacteria > Bacteroidota > Bacteroidia > Bacteroidales > UBA4181 > JAIRLS01. The sequence continues at coordinate 22,600 of JAISWE010000066.1, forward strand.
ACAGGGTCGGGGGAGTTGCCGAGCGATTTGGACATTTTTCTGCCCAGTCTGTCGCGCACGATACCCGTAAAGTAAACGTTGCGGAAGCAGGCTTCGCCGCGGTATTCGAAGCCGGAGACGATCATCCGCGCCACCCAAAAGAAGATGATTTCGGGCGCAGTGACCAGGTCGTTGGTAGGATAATAGTAGCAGATGTCGGGGTTGTCGGGACGGTCGATGCCATCAAACACGGAGACAGGCCACAGCCACGAGGAAAACCACGTGTCAAGGCAGTCGCCGTCCTGTTGCAGGTCGGCGAGTTGCAGGCTGCTGTTGCCGGTTTGCCGGCGGGCGAGCGTCAGGGCTTCGTCGGCGGTTTCCGCCACCACGAAGCCGCTACCGTCAGGCAGGTACCATGCGGGAATGCGGTGTCCCCACCACAGCTGGCGGCTGATGTTCCAATCCTTCACGTTTTCCATCCAGTAGCGGTACATGTTTTTGAATTTGGCGGGATGAAAGCGGATGACGCCCTTTTCCACCGCTTCGAGCGCTGGTTTTGCCAGTCGTTCCATTTTCAGGAACCACTGCATGGAGAGTTTCGGTTCCACGGGGACGTCCGTGCGCTCGGAATAGCCCACGCTGTTGGTGTAGGGTTCCACCTTTTCCATCAGTCCCAGCGCCTGAAGATCGGTTTCGATTTGGCGACGCACCGCAAACCTGTCCATACCCTCGTACTGCAAGCCGTGCGCGTTGAGCGTGCCGTCGGCGTTGAACACGTCGATGGCTTGCAGCCCGTGTTTCTCCCCCAGCATGTAGTCGTTGATGTCGTGGGCAGGCGTCACTTTCAAGAAACCGGTGCCGAACTCTATGTCCACATACTCGTCTTCAATGACGGGCGCTACACGGTTTACCAGCGGCACGATCACTTTTTTCCCTTTCATGTGCGCCGTTTTCGGGTTATCGGGGTGGATGCACACCGCCACATCGCCAAAAATGGTTTCGGGACGGGTGGTGGCGACAACGATGTAGCCGTCGTCCGGTGGGCAAAGCTTGTAGCGCACGAAATACAGTTTGCCGTGTTCCTCTCGGTGGTTCACCTCCTCGTCGGAAATGGCAGTTTGCGCGGCAGGATCCCAGTTGACCATCCGCACGCCGCGGTAAATCAGCCCTTTGTTGTAGAGATCAACAAACACTTTGATGACGCTTTGCGATCGTTTTTCGTCCATGGTGAAGCACGTCCTGTCCCAGTCGCACGAAGCGCCGAGTTTTTTCAGTTGTTCGAGGATGATTCCGCCATGCCGCCGCGTCCAGTCCCATGCATGTTCGAGGAACTGTTCGCGCGTCAGGTCGCTTTTCCGGACGCCTTCCGCAGCAAGTTTCGCCACCACTTTCGCCTCCGTTGCGATAGAGGCATGGTCGGTGCCCGGCACCCAGCAGGCGTTTTTGCCTGCCATGCGGGCGCGACGCACCAGAATGTCCTGAATAGTGTTGTTCAGCATGTGCCCCATGTGCAGCACGCCCGTCACGTTGGGCGGCGGGATCACCACCGTATAAGGCTCCCGTCCGTCAGGCGTTGATTTGAACATTTTGTGTTCCAGCCACCATGCGTACCATTTGTTTTCGGTGGTCGCGGGATCATATTTTGAAGGAATCTGTTCCATTTGCTTTGATTTTTCGGCTGCAAAGATAACAAGGAATTTGAATCCGTGAATAATGAATATTTTTATCTATCTTTCCTCTGTAAAAAACTTTTTTCATTGCTCGCGCTTGGAAAACTGAAGTTTTTCATCTAATTTTGAAAATCTTTTAAATCATAAAATGCCATACAGCCAGTATTACAAAAAATCGCACATGCTGCACGGTTCGTTGCTGAACATCATGGGGACGGTCTTGGATATACTGCTCATCCTCGATAACGAGTCGTTGGCGGAAACGGTGTGGCGCGACATCGTAGCAGAGGTAGAGCGGTTGCACTGTATGTTTAACCGTTTCGATCCGACAAGTGAATTGTCCGTCATTAACCGGCAGGCTGTGCTTCGTCCCGTCACACTCAATGATGAGTGGTGGTATGTGCTTTGTGATGCGGAAACCTATCATCGACGCACGTTCGGCTACTTTGACGTCAGTTTGCACGACTACCGCAAAGTGCAACTGGATGCAGAACGTCATGCCGTATTTTTTGAAGAACCACTCATTACGCTCAATTTTGGAGGATATGCAAAGGGATATGCCTTGAAAAAAATACAACGAATATTACTGGCGGCAGGCATAAGACAGGCTTTGGTCAATTTCGGCAACAGTTCCGTGTTGGCGCTGGGCGCGCATCCGCACGGAGAGGCATGGAACATCGGAGTGGCAAACCCGTTTATGCCGGAACAAACGCTGAAAACATATACGCTGTGCAACAATTCCCTCTCCACGTCGGGCAATACGTCCACACATACGCAGCACATCATCAATCCCCACACGGGAACGTACACGCCGGAACGGAAAGTAGTATCGGCAGTTTCCGCCGACTGTACGGACTCTGAAGTGTTGACTACCGCGCTCATGGTGGCGGACGACACTGCCGCCCAAAAAATAAAAAAAGTATTCCCTGCTACGAAGTATGATATTTTTGTGATTTAAAAAAAACATAATATATTTGCAGGATGGATTAAAAAAGAAAAACCATAAAAACAGCATATATGGAACGTAGAAATTTTATTAAGGAAATAGGAATGATGGGAGGAAGCGGTCTGTTGGTGTCTGCTTTTCCGTGGCTGCATTCCTGTACTCTGGAAGCCGAAAAGGAAATCAAAGGAGAAAAAGCCCGTCTGGGCGTTATCGGCACAGGTTCACGCGGTATGTACCACCTGAACCATCTGCTGACGCTTCCCCATGTGGAAGTGGTAGCACTGTGCGACAACTATGAGCCGCATCTGAAACAGGCGGCTGCGCTTTTTCCCAATGCCAAGACATTTTCCAGACACACCGACTTACTGTCCATGCCGGGCATAGACGGCGTGTTTGTAGTGACGCCCCTTTCCGAACATGCGCACATCACCATTGATGCGCTGAAAGCAGGAAAGCACACCTTTTGCGAAAAATCCATGGCGACCACAACAGAAGATTGTCTCGCCATGTACAACACTTATAAGGAAACGGGCAAGGTGCTGTACATCGGGCAACAAAGGCTTTTCGACCCGAAATACCTGAAAGCCATTGAAATGATACACTCCGGAATTATAGGCGACATCACAGGGATACGTTGCTACTGGTTCCGCAACAACGATTGGCGACGTCCCGTGGAACATCCGTCGCTCGAACGCAAAATCAACTGGCGATTGTACAAGGAGTTCTCTGGCGGATTGATGACCGAATTAGCCACCCATCAGTTGCAGGTAGGCAACTGGGTGTTGAAAATGATTCCGGAAACGGTAGCCGGATTCGGTGACATCATATTCTGGAAAGACAGCCGTGAAGTGTACGACAATGTGTGTTTGGTATATCGCTATGCCAACGGTATCAACATGACCTACGAATCCGTTATCTCCAACAAGTTCAACGGATTGGAAGAACAAATACTGGGACATAAAGGCACGATGGAACTGGAAAAAGGAAAATATTATTTCGAAGAAGTGAAACCTGCCGCGGGTATTCTGCAATTAATCAACCAGATTGAACACCGCATGTTCGACAATGTATCTTTTGCCGGACCAAGTTGGGTGCCGGAAACAGCGCAAAAATATCAGGGAGAATACGTACTGAACAAGATTTCGCAAACCGAAGGATCATCTACCGTTGGCGTGGTGGACGACGGATCGTTGGAACTCGCGGATGCATTCTGTCATTCCGTCATCACGGGACGACCTGCGGAAAATCTGGTGGAAGAAGCGTATTACTCATCGGTGCTGGCATTGCTGGGTTTGCAGGCAATGGAAGAACAACGCATCATCAAATTCCCCGACGAGTATAAGATTCCTTACCTGAATTTCGCTTGATGCTCGCGCTCATTGCCGCTATAGACGAACAACGGGGAATAGGACTGCGCAATGGCTTGTTGGTACGGCTGCCTGCCGATATGCAATATTTCAAGCGCCTCACATTGGGACATACAGTCGTCATGGGCAGGCATACCTACGAGTCGTTGCCTGTAAAACCTTTACCTAACCGGAGAAACATCGTGGTGAGCGCTACCTTGCCCGCAGCGGAAGGCTGTAAGATAGCAGCGTCTGTGGATGAAGCGCTCAAGTTGTGTACCGGCAGCGAAAAAAGTTTTGTCATCGGCGGGATGCAACTCTACGAAGCGATGATGCCATATGCCTCGCAACTGTACATCACGCGCATCCGTCACTGCTTTGAAGCCGATGCTTTCTTTCCCGTCATCGACTCAGACATGTGGGCGTTGCAGTCATCGGAACCGCATGAACAGGACGAGCGGCATCCGTGCGCTTATATTTTTGAGGTGTATGAACGGACAGGAAACCTGTCGTGATGGTATGCAAATTTCATTCCCGCGAATGTGTCCGATCGGGTTTAAAGCAAATGTATCTTGATTTTCGACAATACCCGAGATATTCTCAATGCCTGAATTCGAGCGCTTTTCCGCGTGTTTCTTCGTGGAATGTGCCGTTGTCATACACAAGATTGCCGTTCACCCAAGTTTGCAGCACCGACGCGTGGAACGTTTGCCCCATGAAAGGCGACCAGCCGCAGCGGTAAAGGATGTTCTCCGGCGTAACCGTCCATGGACGGCAGATGTCCACCAATACCAAATCCGCCTGATAGCCTTTGCGGATGAAGCCTCTCCGGCAGATTCCGAAAAGGATTGCCGGATGGTGGCACATCTTTTCCACCACCTGTTCTATGGTGATTTTTTCCCGATACGCCATTTCGAGCATTGCCGGCAGCGAATGTTGTATCAGCGGACCTCCCGACGGAGATTGGAAATATGTACGCTGTTTTTCTTCCCGTGTGTGCGGCGCGTGGTCTGTTGCTACAATATCAATGCGTCCGTCCAGTATTGCCTGCAACAAACCTTCGCGGTCGGTAGCCGTTTTTATGGCGGGATTCCATTTGATGGCTGCGCCGTAGCGCGCGTAATCGGCGGCGTCAAACCACAGATGATGTACGCACACCTCTGCCGTAATCCGCTTTTCTGCAATCGGGAGAGCGTCAAACAGGCGTGTTTCTCCAACGGTGGACAAGTGCAGCACATGTAGCCGCGTGTTGTATTTTTTAGCCAGCGCCACCGCCAGCGATGTGGAGGCATAGCAGGCTTCCTCGCTACGGATGAGCGGATGGCAGGCTATCGGTACATCCTCGCCGTATTGCGCCTTGAACCGTGCCGCATTTTGTCTGATAATGCTTTCCTGTTCGCTATGCACTGCCAGCAAAGCAGGCGTTTGGGCAAAAATGACGTTCAGCGCATCCGGATCGTTCACCAGCATATTGCCTGTGGACGCCCCCATGAACAGTTTGACGCCACACACTTTGGAAAAATCGGTATTCCGGATCTCGTACATGTTGTCGTTGGTCGCACCGATGTAAAAGGAATAATTGGCTAAGGATTTTTTTTCGGCGAGGGCGAATTTTTCGGCGAGGGCTTCACGGTTCACGGTTTGCGGGATGGTGTTGGGCATATCCATGTAGGAAGTGACGCCTCCCGCCACAGCCGCGCGGCTTTCGGTGTAGATGTCGCCTTTATGCGTTAACCCCGGATCGCGAAAATGCACCTGATCGTCAATGATGCCGGGCAACAGGTATTTACCGTCGGCGGTTATCACCGTGCTGTTGTTCGCCACCGTTTCGGGGATTGCTCCATCGAAGATGTCCGCAATTTTTCCGTCGTCAATGAGTACGGAGGCTTTTTTCCGTATTCCTTCGTTCACTACGGTTGCTCTGTAAATTAATTGATAGCGGCACATTCCGTAATGTTTTTTAGATTATACGAAAAACACCCTTCTTGTCACGGAAAGGTGCTTTTTGTCGGTAAAAAGACAGTTAATCGTCGGCGGTGCTGTTTTCCGCTTCGGGATCAAATTGCCACACATCTTCGCGACTTGTGGTTGTCCCTTGTGAACCTGTGCCGATGAATATCAGATTATCCCCGCGTGCGGACAAATCTTTGAATGACATGGCAAAAGCTCCTGTTCTGCTGCCCAACGGGAAAGCCGTTCTTTGTGTCCAAACGTCGCCGGAAATCAGCGTAGTGCCACTAAATACAGGTGGTTCGTATTCCCATGTAGTGGAATTGCTTCCTATTGCAATGTAGCCTTTTTCCGATCCGCTTGTTCCTTTCATGGTGAAAGCCACTGCATATGTACGCATCAGGTTAGTGCCGTACTCGTCGTCAAAATCATCATCTTCGATGCGCGAGGATATGTCGCGAAGTTTTTGCCATCTTTCGTTTATCGGGTTGTTGGGATTGAAGCGGTAAAGAGTATATACCTGTCCGCTTGAATTGCTGCCCGTGCACAGGTATGCCCAGTCGCCGATCACGAAAGCGGCGGCTGCACCGCGTTTGTTGCCTGTGGATTCCACCTGTTCCCAACTACCGATATCGTTCGAATCAGTAGGGTCGGGCGCATTAAATTTCCAAAAATCCAATTTGTATTCTTTGTCCTTGCCTGCGGTGTATCCCGTCCCCACATAAGCCACATTGTTGATCACAAAAGATACGGCTTCGTATCGCGCGGGAGCAGGCAGAGACGCCACTTTCCGCCATGCGGGCGACGTGCCGTCGGGGTTTAGTTTGGATGGGTCTAAATCAACGGACTTTTCCGGATCGTACTCCCAAAAGTCATTCATCACCTTTTCGTCGCCGTCCCAGCCCGTGCCGATATATCCTTTCCCGTTCACGCTGAATCCTACGGCATTCCTCCGTTCCATCCCTGCCGGCAGGGAATCGCCCGTGTCGTACCATTTTCCTTCTCCATTGGTCACCACTAATTTCCACATGTCGCGACGCAAATATTTGGTGCCGTTCCAGCCGCCGCACACGTAACCTACGTTGTCAATAACAAAAGTAGCGGTATAAGACCGTCCGGGACCCCCAAATTCTCCTATGCGTACCCAGTTGCCGATAAGTTCCTCTTCGCTGTCGCTACCGCACGATACCAGTACTGCCGCCATAAATGCCAGAAAAAATTTTTGATATGCTTTCATTGACTAAATTATAATTATAATTCTTTAATTCGATATTAAAAACGGGCGCTTTCATTCTTTATTGTACATTTCCGGCGCTCTCGGAAACATACTTTCAAAAAACGCTGCAAATATAGATATATTTTCTCATGATTTGTATCTTTATGACGAATTTTAATTATCTTTGCCGAAAAAATTAAAGACTATGATACCGAATTTTACCCGTAAATGGCTATTGTTGGTATGTGTTGTATGCATCGCCTCAGCGTTTTCGTCATGCGATAAAGATGACGCAAAAACAGAAGAAAATAACACCCACGTCAATAACTGGATTCTGGAAAACATGGAGGTATTTTATTTATGGAACGACAAGATTCCGAGCAAAACCGACAAAACCCTCTATCCGTCGGACTATTTCGAAACGTTGCTTTCCGATGAAGATCGTTTTTCATGGATTCAGGATAATTATACCGATCTGCTCAATGCACTGTCGGGCGTCACCAAAGAAGCAGGCTATGATTTTAAACTGATGAAAGTAACGAGCACGGATCCGGAGGTGATAGGATATATTACCTATGTGAAACCTCAATCGCCTGCGGTAGCGGCGTCGTTGAAACGCGGCGACTGGTTTCTCACCATTAACGGCGAACAACTCACGGTGGACAACTACGGGACGTTGCTGGGCGGAATGGGAGCTGCCCACAAAATAGGCATTGTGGACTGGGATACCGAAACCATTCAGGAAGTATCCGTGGATGTGACGGTGTATGAGGAAAACCCTCTTTTGCTGGACACCATTTATACTATGTCCGAAGATAAAAAGGTGGGCTATTTCGTATATAATTTTTTCGCTCGCGACAATGGGGACGGAAGCATGGCTTACGAAAAAGAACTGAACCAGATGTTCGGCAAATTCAAAGAGGCAGCCATTGACGAACTGATTATTGACCTGCGTTACAATGGTGGAGGCGCAGTAATTACTGCTCAAGCACTGGCAAGCATGGTGTCCGGCGTATCCACCTCAAAGGTATTTGGCATTACGCAATACAATGAACAGTTTGGTCAATATTTACGCGGAGAATATGGCGCTGATTACAACAAATCGTATTTCATTGATGCACTGAAAAATGAAAAAGGGACGGAAACCGTTCCCATCCACAAACTTGGACTGGGCAAATTGTATGTGCTCACTTCGGAGAGAACGGCTTCGGCAAGCGAGTTGCTGGTAAATGCGCTGACACCTTTTATGGAGGTGGTGATGATAGGCGGCGTCACTGTCGGTAAAAACGTAGGTTCCATCACTATATACGAAGAAAATCCCGAACGGCAAAAAACGAATAAGTGGGGAATACAACCTATTGTGGCAAAATTTGCCAATTCAGTAGGATTTTCCGATTACGGCTACGGATTTCAGCCGAAAATATTTGTACGCGAAGACTCCACGCTCAATGACATAAAACCGCTGGGAGATGTCAATGAATTAGTGCTGCGCGCCGCGTTGAACGATATTGCGGGTCTGACGCCCGCAAAAACACGCGCAGCGGTACGCACCATGCGCGATCCGATAGGTTCATCTGCCAATAGAATGCCTGTACGCCAAAACATGTACATCACGCTGCCCAAGAGATAAAACGACGTTCGCCGAAGATACGGATTTTATGCAAATCCCCAAATTTTCAGCCGTGCAAAACGAATGTGCCGCAACATGTTGGAAATTTTTTTTGAAAAAAATTAACAATAAAACGTAACCTTTTGTTTCCATTTACGTATAAAAGCAAAATTAAGGAAATGTACTAAAATGGCGACGATGGAAAAAACATTAACGATAAATTCAAAAATAGACAGTTTGCACATTGTTGAAAATACCGTAGATGAGTTGTTTGCCCAATGCGGTATCGATCAGGACGTGTATGGCAACTTACTGGTTGCTGCAATGGAAGCTGCAAACAATGCCATCACACACGGGAATAAACTGGATGAAAATAAATGTGTCGAATTTCGATTCTCTCTGGATAAGGAAAAGATACAACTTACCGTAAAGGACGAGGGGCCGGGCTTCGATTACAAAAACATACCTGACCCCACGGCGCCGGAAAATATCGAAAATATGAGTGGAAGAGGCGTATTTCTGATGTCGAAACTGTCGGATAAGATTGAATTTGGGAACAACGGAAGTCTAGTGCAAATGACCTTCTACCTCATCAAAAAATAAACGTGCCTGTTCTGTTTTATTCCGACGGCGTCCCTTTTCAGCCGGCAAACAAAAGAAAGATAATCCGGTGGATTGGGAATGTACTTGCCGGAGAGAAAAAAAAAACCGGACACTTATGCTACATTTTTGTTTCGGATGAACGAATACGGGAACTGAACAGACAATATCTGCAGCATGACTATTTTACCGATATCATTACCTTTGACAATTCCAAAAAGGATATTGTTGCCGGAGAAATGTACATCGGCATAGACGTTGTGCGCTCCAATGCCACCATTTACGGAACGAGCTTCAACAACGAACTGTTGCGGGTGATGGTGCATGGCGTACTCCATTTATGCGGATACAACGACAAAACAGACGACGAACAGGCACTGATGCGAACAAGAGAAAACAAATACATAGACCTGTTCGACGGAGTTGCCGGTTAAAAAACAGACAGGCGCGTAATGTCCGGCAAAATGCTCCAAAATATCATCAAAAATTTGTATATTTTTCGGAAAAATTGTATTTTTGCATGTCAACTTACCACATGCGATATTTGTTTGATTCATTAACTTGCAAATTTTAGATGCTGGCGCTTTGTTTATTGATAATGCTGATTGTGCCGCCCATCTGTAAAAAGATAGGGATGCCTGCCATTTTCGGCTTGATACTTTCGGGTATTGTCGTCGGTCCTCATGGATTTCGGCTGGTAGACGATCAATCGGGTCTGGAAGTATTATCCGGAGCGGGATTGTTATATCTGATGTTCCTGATGACGTTAGAAACAGACATTTACAGTTTCCGCAAGAACAGATTCAAAAGCGTATGGTTCGGTGCATTTACCTTTCTTATACCTTTTGTGTCAGGATATTTTGCTGCGCGTCATCTGTTTGGCTACGATAATGCGGCATCGCTGCTGCTGGCCTGTATGTTTTCCTCCCACACGCTGGTGTCTTATCCTGTGGCGGCGAGGTTGAACATCACCAAGACCGAGCCGGTGGTGGTAAGCATCGGCGGCACCATCATTACCGATGTCACCGTGTTGCTTTTGCTGACTTTCATCACCGTTTCCTACGAAGGCACTCTGGATATATGGTTTTGGTGCAAAACCGTCGGACTGTTAGGCGGTTTTATTTTCCTCATGCTGTGGATATTCCCGAAAGTGAGCCGGTGGTATTTCGCTCGTTTTCAGAGCGATGACACAGGGCAATTCATCTTTGTACTGTGCGCTCTTTTTGGTTCGGGCATGTTAGCCGATTGGGCAGGTATAGAGCCGATTGTAGGCGCTTTTTTGTGCGGACTTGCGCTCAATCGCGTCATTCCTCGACAGTCGGCACTGATGAGCCGCACGGTGTTTGTGGGCAATTCGCTTTTCATCCCTTTTTTCATGATTCATATAGGAACGCTGGTGGATTTGAAAGCTTTTACGGACGGTATGGAAACGTTCATACTGGCGGCAGGATTTATCGTGATTGCGCTTTTCGGAAAATATCTTGCAGCCTTTGCCACACAACTGTTTTACAAATATACCCGCGCGGAACGCTTGCTGTTGTTCGGATTGAGCAGTTCACACGCTGCTGCTACCATAGCTGTGGTGGTCATCGGCTATAATTTGGGGATTTTCAATAATCACATTCTCAATGCAGGTATTTTGATCATCCTGTTTACTTGTTTGATCAGCGCTTATTATACCGATTTTGCGGGGCGTAAAGTGGCGGCGCAACAGGAACAAAAAATACAGGACAGCATATCCGACAGGATATTGTTGCCGCTGTCCAACCCGCATACGGCAGTTTCTCTTTTCGATTTTGCCGTTTTGGTACACCAACCGCATGAAGAGTCCACCATTTATCCGGTCACCATCGCTACAGCGCCCGCTCAAATGGCACATTCCATCCTCAGAAATAAGGCATTGCAGAATACTTTTACCAATCGGGCGCGTGCAGCGTCCGTCCGCTGCTATTTCTCCACACGATTAGATAGCAATATTTCCGAAGGAATCATCCGCGCATCGCTGGAGTTGCAAACCACTCACATCATTATTGGCTGGAGCGGACAATCGGAAACGGCACATTATTTTTTCGGCAGCATTATGGATAAACTGTTGGAGAACTGTACGCAAACGCTTTTTGTGACCCGTCTTACCGTTGACAGGCTGATATTTGGAAAAATATATGTGCTGGTGCCTCGCTATGCCGAACATGAAACAGGTTTTCATGCATGGCTTACTGCCGTACGGCGGATGTGGCAAAACACTTCCGCTCATTTGCTGTTCATAGGCGACACACAAGCGTTGACAACCATCATGCGCATGAAAGAAACCGCATCGCTTACCGCCAAAAATTACCGCGCTACGGAACAAATTCCCGACATGCTTGCACTTGCCGAAGAGCTAACCGCTACAGACCTGTTTGTGGTGGTCGCCGCACGCCCGAATACGGTTTCCTTCAATCGCAAAACAGCGGTGATGCCTCGCGTCATTACCCGCTATTTTGCGCGTACCAGCAGTGTCATCGTGTATCCCGAACAGCCTGACATCATACCGGATAATCTCGGGATGACTTTCGGCGTATGAAAGACAGATGGTCTGTATCAACAAACCGGAAAAATTTGCACGGCAGAAATGATGGTTGTATTTAAAAAGATCATATATTTGCGATGATTTTATCTAAAACGTAACAACCATGACCAAAAAATTTTTATTGAACGAATCGGAAATACCTGAAAAATGGTATAATATCGTGGCAGACATGCCTCACAAACCGTTGCCCTTGCTGCATCCCGGCACCAAACAGCCATTGCATCCGGAGGATTTGTATCCAATTTTTGCCGAAGAGGTGGCGCGGCAGGAACTGAATCAAACCGATCAATGGATTGATATTCCCGAAGAAGTGCGCGACAAGTACAAAATCTACCGTCCGTCGCCTCTGGTGCGCGCTTATAATCTGGAAAAAGCGCTGGATACCCCCGCGCACATCTATTTCAAAAACGAAAGCGTGAGCCCTGTCGGCTCACATAAACTCAACTCCGCCCTGGCGCAGGCATATTACTGCAAAAAGGAAGGACTCACCCATATCACCACCGAAACGGGTGCGGGACAATGGGGTACGGCGTTGTCGTTTGCCGCAAAAGTATTCGGGTTGGAACTCGCAGTGTATATGGTGAAAGTGAGTTACGAACAAAAACCCTACCGGCGCTCGCTGATGCAAACATGGGGTGCGCAGGTAATCGCTTCTCCTAGCATGTCCACTAAGGCGGGGCGCAAAATCCTTACGGATAGTCCCACCTATCAAGGCAGTCTGGGAACAGCCATTTCCGAAGCCATTGAACTCGCCATGAGTATGCCGAACTGCAAATATACGCTGGGGAGCGTGCTCAACCATGTGTCGTTGCACCAAACCGTTATTGGCTTGGAGGCGGAAAAACAGATGGCTTTGGCAGGCGAATATCCCGACATTGTGATTGGATGTTTCGGCGGCGGCTCTAACTTTTCAGGTATTTCGTACCCGTTCATGCGCCACAATATTGCCGGCGGCAAGAAAACGCGCTTTATTGCTGCCGAACCCTCCTCATGCCCGAAACTGACGCGCGGCATATTCCAGTATGATTTCGGTGACGAAGCCGGCTATACCCCGCTGTTGCCCATGTTCACATTAGGACACAATTTCGCGCCGGCGCATATTCATGCGGGTGGACTGCGCTATCACGGTGCCGGTACTATCATCAGCCAATTGATGAAGGACAGGATGATAGAGGCGGTGGACATTCAGCAGTTGGACTCTTTCAAGTATGGATTGCTCTTTGCCCGCACCGAAGGCATTGTACCCGCGCCGGAATCGGCACACGCCATCGCAGCTGCTGTCAACGAGGCCTTAAAAGCAAAGGAAGAAGGCGCTTCAAAGGTGATCCTTTTCAATCTTTCCGGTCACGGGCTGATTGACATGAGCGCTTACGACAGCTATTTGGCGGGCGACCTGACCAATTACGATCTTTCCGATGAAGACATTGCCAAAAATGTGAATCAACTGGAAAAGATTGTGTAGCGGAGCGGTCACTGTTCCGGGATGCCATCCCAAAAGGCGGACAGGAAACGTTTAGTGGCGGCAGGCATGTTGCCTTCCGTAACAACGTCCTTGTAGCCTCCCCAGTCGTCGCGTACATCTTTCAGGTTTTCAGCTTTGATGAGGATAGTGCGGATGACGGTATCCGTTTTGTCCCGTTCGGACGGCAGGTTGCGGCGGTACGCCGCTCTTTCCTCGACACCTTCCAGCCACCAGTTGAGTAGCGTGCCATATCGCCGTTTGGCGGCGATACTTTCAGGGCTTGCGGGATCAAAGGTGCCGCCCGACAATCCGTCGATGTTGAAATACTCGCCGGAATAATAAAAGCGGATGACCGTGGAGATGTCGGCATCGGCATAGCGTCGTTCATTGTCGGGCGCCTGTCTGAAAACGGCTTTCACTCGGGCTACATGCAGCCGGTATGCAGTCATTGACGAGGGAAACCGCTTTTCCGCATCCGAAAACTCAAGTATATCCGCGCGTCCGTCATCAAACAGACGGATGAGTACGTGTCCGTAGTTGGCAATCTTCGCCGCGTAAATCTTCCATCCGTCACCTGCGGTTTTTTCCTTGATGCGCGTTAATACCGGATCCGCTACATCCGCGTGAGCGGGCAGATTGCGGGAGGCATAGAGTTGCAACAGTTCCTCGACCGTCATCCGCAACGCTGTTTCGTCAATTTTTCCGTCCCACACAGGAAAAGTCACGTAAGCATCTGCCAACCTCCCGTTGCAAAGCTCGTCGATCAGCCTGTCGCACACAAGGCGGTCGAATACGGCGCGGGTTAACGCCGTTTTTATGCGAATCGGGACGGCATGGGAAGATACATGCACACACATGGCGAGAGAGAGGAACATTGCCGCTATGGTTCTCATCTTCCGCAATATTTGTAGATATGGCTTGCCGCCTCCCGACTGCCCAGTGTCAATGCTTTTTGCCAGCAATGGCATGCTTCTTCCACATCGTCCTCCTGATACAGCGCAATTCCTTTTTGCAGCCACGTTTCGGATGATCGCGGGTCAAGGTCTAAGGCTTGTGAAAGGTCTTCGTCTGCCTGACGGTAATTACCCGCTTTGATGAATGCTGCCGCACGCGCCGTGAAATAGGCGGCAACGGTTTTGTCCCGATCTATAAGCATGGTCAGGTAATCAATGGCGGACAGCGGATTGCCGGCTTCGGTTTCAGCCAGCCCCATCTGATACAGCGCCTTATTGTCCATCGGGAAATAAGTGAAATAGAACCGGATATCTTTGCGGGCTTCTTCGTATTGCTTGTTGAGGCGGAACACAGATGCCCGCTGCAAGTAAGCATCCAGCCGGTAGGGTGCCAGACGAACGGCATGTTGCATGTAGTCCAGCGCCTCGGCATATTTTTTGAGATAAACGGCAACGGAGGCGGCAGCAGTATAATATTCCGGGGATGTACCGCGCAATTGTATTGCATTACGATAACTTTCGAGCGCAGGCTCGTACTGCTCCAGCCCTTCATACGCACGGGCGCGTAACGCATACAGTTTTCCCGATGTCTTCTCGCCGGCAAGGGCTTCATTTGCTATGACCAAGGCATCTGCGTATTTTTTCCGCTTGATGAGGGCAGCTACTTCAGCCGCTTTTTGTTCCGTGCGGGTGTACCACTGCTTCTCCCACAATATGCGCCATTCCTTACTGCGCTCCATCTTTTCCAGCGCGGGGTCTAACTGTAATTCCCATTCCGACAATTTATCCCGTTGCGACAGGTATTTTTGCAAGTATCCGGCAGCCTTTTCGGGTTGCGCACCGATAGCATATACGCGAGCGACATACAGTTGCGCTTCGGGACTGTCGCGCAACTGCGGCAATTCAAAGACAGCCGTTGCTTCATCATATTGTCCGGAGTGATAATAGCACTCGCCTAACGCGAAAAGCATTGCCGGCGTTCTTTCTTTTTCGGGAACAGAGAGAATCTCCCGTACTGCCAAAGAATACGCTTGTTGCTGCATTGCCGCACTGGCATGCAAAAATGCTTCATCTAATTTTTGTGCATGAAGCGGAACAATGCAGACAATAGACAACAAACATCCTTGTACCAAATATTTTACCACGGTTTTACTTTTTTGTGTAAACGCAAAATTAGCTATTTTTGATGCAAAAAACAAAAATGTTTCGCTCAACAGCGGCGCATTTCAAATTGTAGCGTTCCCAAAAGTACCGCAGGGACACAATATTGGTAGAAAATAGATGCCATGCGCCCACATTCCGTCCCTACGGTAGGGTGGGGTGGGGGGAAGGGATGTAAAGAATGGGCCATTTATAGAAAATAATTACGTTCCATTTTTTTCGACGTCACAACGATGAAAAAAATCCCGCAGAGATGAAATGTTGGTAGCAAAAGCCCCCTGTCCTTTCTGTACGCTGCGGCGTTCCCATTCGTCGATCAGTTTCTTGCGCACTCCAATGGAGCGCAGTCGTCATAAATATTGCCTGCGATTTTGCCATTTGGAATAAATTCGTTATTTTTGTGCAGTAAATCAAAAATTGCGTAGCGTAGTAACCGA
>JAISWE010000092.1 GCA_031271175.1 Bacteroidales bacterium
TCATTTTACTCATGACCTCCAATCATGCCTTCCGCACCATTCCCGGCTGTTTCCCGTATAACGTTACGAAAACAGCCATTACGGGACTGGTTCGCAGTATGGCAATCGAATGGGGACCCAAAATCCGCACGGTTGGCGTTGCCCCGGGATTTATTGATACGCCCGGAAATGATACCTGGTTTGAGTCTTTCCCGGATGCCGGGGAGGAGCGCCGGCGTACCGTCGATATGCATCCGGTGAAGCGAATCGGCACGACGGAAGAAGTCGGTAATCTGTGTGTGTTTTTGGCTTCGCCCATGGCGCGGTTTGTCAGCGGCACCACGGTCTTGATGGACGGCGGACGTTCCGCCCTGATGCAGGATTTTTAATGATACGGTCATGCAGGCAGAGGTATTGTATCATTGTGAAGACGAAATCGGAGAGGCGGCAACCTGGCTGCCTTCCTCCGGACGGTTCCTGTGGGTGGATATCGACAGCGGCCTGCTGCACGAATACCATCCGGAAACAGGCCGGGTGAGGGATCATGTATTCCCCGACAAGATAACAACGATTATCCCCGTTGAGGGAACAGACGACAACGAAGTGTGGCTGGCCATGAAAGACCGGCTGGTTTCGTATCATCTGAAAACCGGTGTGCGTCGCGAACTGCTTACACTGTTTTCCGGTATGCCCGATTTCCGCACCAACGACGGAAAGCGTTCGCCCGAAGGACGGATATGGATAGGCGTCATGCACATGAAAAATCATCGGGAAACGGGGGCGCTGTATTGTGTGGAAAGCGATTTCTCGTGCCGGAAAGTACTTGACAGGCAATGTATACCGAACGGTATCGTGTGGAATCGCGAAGGCGACAAAATGTACTATGCCGATTCCGGACGGGGATGTATTTACCGGTTTGCATACGACCGTCGGCAGGGCGTGATCCGTTCCCGGCAGACGGTCGTGAAAGCGCCGGAGGAATATGGCGTGCCGGACGGCATGGCGATAGACGGAGAGGGTTTTCTTTGGGTAGCTCACTGGGGAGGTTTCGGCGTTTATGTGTGGAATCCGGAAACAGGCCGGCTTGCGGACAAAATAGAGGTTCCCGTTCCGCTGGTCGCCTCCTGTGCCTTTGGCGGCGAAAAGAGGGACGTCCTTTATATAACTACGGCACGCTCCGGCCTGACGGATGCGGAAAAGATGTGTTTCCCGTCGAGCGGGAGTTTGTTTTCAGTCAAAATCAAATAATCGGTATATTATGGCGTCAATTGATATTGTTATATGCTGTGCGTATTGTTTGCTTGTGTTGTGTGTCGGATTATACGTATCCCGCACGAAAAAGGGCGAGAAAAAAGATGCAGGCGACTATTTCCTGGCGGGCAGGGGACTGTCGTGGTGGATAGTCGGCGCGTCCATTATTTCATCCAACATATCGGCGGAGCAGTTCGTGGGTATGTCCGGTTCGGGATACGCCGTCGGACTTGCCATAGCCGTCTATGAATGGATTGCAGCGCTGGGACTGATTCTTGTTGCGAAATTCTTTATTCCGATTTTTCTGAAAAAACGGATTTATACCATGCCGCAGTTTCTGGAAAAGCGTTTCGACCGGCGGGTGAAGATGGTCATGGCGTTTTTTTGGCTACTGGTATTCGTCTTCGTCAACCTGACTTCCATCCTCTGCCTGGGCGCCCTGACCATTGAAAAGGTGACGGGACTGCCGCTGTGGACGAGTGTACTCTGTCTGGCGCTTTTCGCCGCGGTTTATTCCGTTTACGGCGGGTTGAAGGCTATTGCCTTAACAGACGTCGTGCAGGTCGTTGTTTTGATTGCCGGCGGATTTGTGACCGTGTACGTGGCGTTGGAACTGCTGGGAGGAGGCGAAGGCTTCATGCAGGGTATCACCAACCTGTACAGCCGGGCGGGGGATAAATTCCATCTTATTCTCGACAAATCTCATCCGGGGTATAAAGACTTGCCCGGCCTCTCCGTCATCATTGGCGGACTGTGGGTTGCCAACCTCTATTACTGGGGTTGCAATCAGTACATCATTCAACGGGCGCTGGCGGCGAGAAGCGTCAGGGAAGCGCAATACGGAATGCTTTTCGCCGGATTCATCAAACTGTTCATCCCCCTGCTGGTCGTCATACCCGGAATTGCGGCATTTGCGCTGGATGCACCTCTGGCAAAGTCGGACGAAGCCTATCCCTGGCTGGTAAGCGCCCTTTTGCCTGCCGGCGTAAAAGGGATAGCCTTTGCTGCCCTGATTGCCGCGATTGTCAGTTCGCTGGCTTCCATGATGAACAGCATCTCCACGATTTTCACAATGGACATCTATCTTTCCTGCATCAGGAAGACGGCAAGCCAGCAGGAACTGGTGCGCACCGGACGTTACACCGGTTTTCTTGCGCTCTGCACGGCAGTCTGTATTGTACCCCTGTTGACGAGCCTTGACCAGGTGTTTCAATATATTCAGGAATTTACCGGTTTCATCAGTCCCGGTGCACTGGCCATTTTCCTCGCCGGTTTTTTCTACAGGCGCGCCACGGCGAACGGCGCTCTGGCAGCAGCGGCGGGTACGTTTGTCTTTTCCCTGGCGCTTAAATTCGGATGCCCCTCGCTACCCTGGATGGACAGGATGGGTATCGTTTTTCTCCTGTGCCTCGGTCTGATGCTGCTGGTCGGGGGCAAACGCCCGGACAGCGAAAAGCAAATAGGCTTGTCCGCAAACCTGTTCAA
>JAISWE010000096.1 GCA_031271175.1 Bacteroidales bacterium
GCACAGTGCGAACTCCTGCTGAACAGGCCTGCGCAAACAAGGGACGAACGCAAACTGCACACCGGCAGCCTCAAACAGCTGTTCGCCACCGCCAACTCCACCCTCTACGACGAACTGGACCAGCTCATCGACCTGTTCAGAAACACCGCACCCGACTTTTTCACACTTTACAAAAGCGCGCGCAACGTGATCTATCCCACCAGCAGACGAAAACAACGAACAGTGAATAGTGAACAGTGAATAATGAATAGTAACCAATAATAATAATAAGTAAGTACGTCATATTACTAAATTAAAATCAATAGTTATGAATAAAGTAGTTAGATTTTCGATGATCTCATGTCTTGCCGCATCATTGTTTGCTTGCGGAGACGAGAAAAAAAGTGACGAAGCGCCCTATTTCGGCGTGGAAGCCAATTTTTTAACCCAGCCGTTCGGCACCACCGCCGAGACCAAGGATGTTACCGTAAAAACCAATCAGACCTTTACGGCAACTTCATCCGATTCGTGGTGCATTGCCACCGTGTTAAAAGAGGAACCAGAAAACCTCAAGATCAGCGTGGATGCGTGGAATTTCGTCATACCGCGCACCGCCACGGTGACGGTTGCCTGCAAAGGCTTTGAGGACGCCGTCATTACGGTAAACCAGAGCGGAGCAACGCTTGCCGTAACGCCGGCACAACCCGACCTCGTAGCAGTAACCGGCGGCGACGTTACCTTTACCGTTGCGACCAATGTTGCGTGGGACTACAGTATTCTCCAGTCCGTAAACTGGCTGACGGTAAAGGAAAAAACCGCCACCACCCTAACCCTGACAGTAGCTGCCAACTCCCTAACCGTGCAGCAGAACGTTGCCGTGCGGTTTTTCCTGCCCGGCTACACCGGCGTGAGCGAAGAAATCACCGTCTTGCAGGAGGCAGTATTCCAGCCGCGGCTGAACGTAACCTCTTCCGGAACGCCATCCGTTGCGAAAAGCGGCGGGAACCTTACCCTCACGATTGATGCCAACAGCGACTGGGAATATGAGATGCCCTCCAACGCTGGATGGCTGACCAAAACAGCGGAAACCGCTACCTCGATCACCCTTGCGGCGGCTAACAATGCCAAGTGGAGCGGACGAAGCGCTGTTGTCACCGTCAAAATGACCCACTATCCCGAATACACCTACTCCTACATCGTCTGTCAAGCAGGCGCCGCAGACATGCTGGATGTGATCTTCAACACCGACGGAACGGCAACCGATGTCTCGCCAATGGCGCACACCGTGGAGTGGCGTAAAAGCGACTATCCCTTGTCGGTCGCCTACGACCCTTTGTGGGGCAGAAACGTCGTTACCTTCAATCCCAAGGGGAACGCACAAACCCCGGGAGATTATTATATCGTTAATTATAACGCCAATGCTGATTTTCAAGACAAACTCGCCGATGGCCACTCCTTCGAATGTGTGATAAAATTTGATATGGATTACAATACATCACCACCAGCGGCAAGTGTTGAAACCAAGTTTTTCAGTTCGCATGGCGGCGGCGGGACCGGATTCGCGGTTGGCCACAAAACTACTGGAAGCGGGCCGCACGGAATCTCTTTCAATCCGAATGTTCCTCCCACGCAGGGTGGCGGAAGCACATGGATCTGGACTAATTCGGCGATCAAACCGGACGGAGTGTCTTATTACCATCTGGTGGGCGTATGGAACCAAACGTTAGGAAAGTCATACCTGTATATGAATGGCACACTGGCGAAAGAGGCAGATGCAGTGGGCTTCTATCGTGGTACAACGCAGCTTCCAAAATCGGTTGCCATTGGAGGCGATGCCGCCGCCAATTTAGGCATTGAGCAGCCGTATAAAGGCAGCATGGTAATAGCCCGTATATACGACAGCCCCCTCACGGCAGAAGACGCAGCAGCGCTGTACAATGAAATCAGTGAATAGTGAATAACGAATAATGTAGGGGCAACCCTGTGTGGTTGTCCCGCCTCAAAGGAAAGAAGAATGAATAATGTAAATATCCACGATATATATCTGCCGATGAGAAGGGTCAATGATACATGGCTCGCGCTTAAAAGGATGAATTGTCCGCCGTTCATGGTGAATTGTTCTCTTAATTCTTAATTTTTAATTTCTAATTTTATGTTATATCAATCATTTTTAAAAAAAGCAAGTGTAGCAGGAGGCATCTTGATGGCCTTCCTGTCGGCGTCGTGCGATGACGACGACGCCGTAACTTCGCGCAGGATCACTGCCGTAAGGCAATTGAATGCGCAAGCGAGCCATGGGGAGGTGGTCGTGAAGTGGCTCAATCCCCGAAGCGCCGAGTTGTCGCACATTGACGTCCTGTATTCGGATGCGGCGGGCAATGTGCAAACCGCAAAAGTGACGGAATGGGTGGGAGACCCCACTACCGGCATTAGCGAAGGAGAGTTCCGGCTGGACTGCAGCGACAGCCGCCGCCGTTTCTTCTCGGTGACCGCCTATACACTGTCCGGGTACAAGTCGCCGACAGACACCGTCAGCGCCCTGGCGCCCGCCATCACCAAAGCCGACCATCTGCTGTCCACCGTCAACGTGAAGTCGGCGATCGACGGCGTGCGGGTGACGTGGACATACGAAAAAAGCATCGAAGCCGACATCCTGCTCTCCTACACGGATGGCGGCGTGCCGCAGACGCGCAGCATACCTGCCGGCGAAAGCGGCGAAATATGGTATTCCGACCTGCCCGCAACCCTCACCACCTATACGGTGACTACGGTGTACCGCCGCAACCAAAGCCCAAGTTCCTACTCCCTGAGCTTTAATGCCATGATCGTCAACACCGAAAACGTTGTGGAGATACCCAAAACCAACCCGACGTGGATGGTGCTGAGCAATTCGGCAGGGGTGTTTGGCGAGAGGGTGCCCGAGCGTTTGTTCGACAACAACGCATTGACCGACTGGCATTCCTCTGCCTCCCCTCCTCCCAAGCCGCATTTTGTGGTGATCGACACCCGACGGACCTTTTATATCGTCCGCTACGAAATGTACCCGCGCTCGGACGACGCCAATGCGAACTCCCAGAATGTGCACAGGATATGGGTCAGCGAGGACAACGCTAACTGGACGGATACCGGAACGCAATCCTTCACCCCCGACTACCCTGCCTACAAGGCCGCCCGCGACGCCGGACAAACGCTGGACTGGTTCAAATACGACACGGAATACCTGCCTGCGCGCTACATCAAAGTGGAAATGGTCTCCGGCGGGGCGTATTCCATGCTGGGAGAACTGAGCCTTTTCGGAATATTAACCAATTAAATTTTAAAATCATGCACAAACATATTCTTTTTTTATTTTCTGTTTTGGCGGTGGCGCTGGGGCTGTTCTCCGGCTCGTGCCGCAACGAAACGACGACGCCCGATTTCATAGACCCTGTAAGCGCCGTACGCCTGATCCCCGACACGATGGCGGTGATCGCTACCTGGCGCAATCCTTCCAGTCCGATATTGGATTACGTGGAAGTGTCGTACACGGACGAGGACGGGCAGCCGCAGGTCCTGCAGCAGCGCGAGTTCGTTGGCGATCCCGCCTCCGGCCTCAGCACCGCCTACCTCCGCTTGAAAGTAAAGGACGCGGTAGCATACGAGTTCACGCTGACGGCGGTCAGTAACACCGGCCTCCGGTCGGAGCCGGTCAAAGCGTCGGCCACGGCCATCGCAGACGTTTACAAAGTGTTGCTGAACAGCATCCGGGTCTATCAGCCGGCAGAAAACGCCGGCGTCATCCGGGTGGAATTTGACAACAGCCTCCGCGGCGAATTCCCCCTGTTCGTGTCGGTGGAATATCCGAGCGGCGGCACAATGCAAACCGTCGTCTTTCCTGCCGAATCGGCGGAATGTTATCTTCCCGCCGGCGTTGACATGTCGCCCTTGCCGGAGGTCACCGTATGGACGCACGACGAACATGGCGGCGAAAGCGCCAGAGAAAGCCGCGCCACGCGCGAGGAATTTCTGTTGGCGCCCAGCGCCTTTACCCTGCTGGATCAAACGCCGGCATGGTTTGCCGGCGTCAATGCGACAAGACTTTTCGATGGAAATGTCTTTGGCGAGCCGTGGCACACCGCTGCCACTTCTACTCCTCCCTATCCGCATTTTGTGCTGGTGCAGCTGGACGAGGTCTATGAGCTGACGAAATACGCGCTCTATCCGCGTACCAGCGAGGCGGCCGCCAGATCCGATTATACCATCCGCCTGTTAGTAAGCCTCGAAAATGCAACAGAGGGCGGAGAGGAGTGGACGGACACCGGCACCTTCGATTTTATGCCCGGTGGTCTTGAACCATACTATACTGCCGCCAACGAGACCCCGCCAAGAGAACTGGCCTGGTTCGTGTACCCGCTGTTCATGTATCCGCTGGCGGAGTATCCCCACGCGCAATATTTCCGGCTGGAGATACTCACCAACGCCAACAACCCCTATTCCTATTTGAACGAAGTGCGGGTGTACGCCCTCCGGTAGATTCATTGATCCTTTAAAATTATAAACGATAAATCGTATGAAAAAACAGACAACAAGTCAAATATCGACCGTTGGCAGCCTGTGGCGCCGGACGGTTTCGGGCGCCCTCATGCTGGCGCTGACGCTGTGGTGCGCCGGTACCGCCGACGCACAGTCCCAACGTGCTGTCACGGGCGTGGTCACCGACGCCGCCACCGGCGAGACCCTGCCGGGCGTCAATGTGCACGAAAAGAACACGCGGCGGGGCGTCGTCGCCGACCTCAACGGCGCGTTTTCTTTCGAGCCGAGCCGTCCGGAATGTACGCTGGTCTTCTCCTTCGTTGGCTACAAAACGCAGGAAAAAGTCTGGACGGGACAGCCGACAATGAACGTAGCCCTGGAGGAAGACCTTGGCGAGATCGGCGAAGTGGTGATTGTGGGCTACGGCACGCAGACCAAGGAATCCTTCACCGGCGCCATCTCGTCCATCCAGGCCACTGAGATCCGCAAATCTTCCGCCACCAGCTTCGGCAACGCCCTGCAGGGGCGCATCACGGGACTGGTATCCGTGCAGAGCGCCGGCGGCATGCCCGGCATGGACGACGCTACGCTGCTGCTGCGCGGCGCCGCCACCATCAACGGCGCCGAACCGCTGATCCTGATCGACGGCATCCCGCGCGAAACCATCCGCACCATCGACATCAACGAAGTGGAAACGGTCAGCGTGCTGAAAGACGCTTCCGCCACCGCCGTCTTCGGCGTGCGCGGCGCCAACGGGGTGATCATCATCACCACCAAACGCGGACACGAAGGCAAAGCCGAACTCTCCTTCAGCGCCTCGCAGGAGTTCTCCTCCTTTACCCGCCAACCGGAAAGGCTCAGCTCAACGGAATACATCGACCTGCGCAACGAAGCCTACCTCAACAGGGGCATCCCTCCGGCGTACCCCTGGTACGTGCGCGAACGCTTCGCCGACCCGCTCGTCGGGCTGGATCCCGCCGACCCCGATTATGCGCTGAGAGCCGCCCAAAGGCAGTACATGTACCCCAACCATTACTACTACGGGGAAGTGTTCCGCACTTGGGCGCCCGAAACGCGCTTCAATGCCAATGTACGCGGGGGAACGCACAAAGTGCGCTACTATGTGAACGTGGGCTATATTAATCAGGGAGGGCATCTGAATACCGAACCGAAATCGCAGCTGGGCTACAACCCGGCCATCAAACTGGACCGCTGGAGCTTCCGCACCAACATGGACTATGACGTCAACGATTTCATGAAGGCAAAAATTAATATCGGCACCTATATCGAAAAACAAAACACGCCTCCCATGGGCGCGTACGGTAACGTCGCCACACTCATGCGGGCGATTTTTCAGGAGACCACCTCTATCAGTCCCTTATCTCCCGGCCCTTACACCAGCACGCTGTTCGACGATACCACCAATCCGGGAAGGATCATCAAAACGCCCGTAGGCGACGCTTCGCCTTTCACGGTCATCAACCGCCGCGGCTATGCGGTGGACACGCGCATCAACCTGAACAGCACCTTCGAGCTGGATTTTGATTTCAGCCGGCTCATCACCGAGGGGCTGACCATGAAAACGGCCGTATCCTACGACGTGATGCCGCGAAGCAACATGCAGGCCGTCCGCAGCGAAAGAGACTACACCGCTACGGTAGATTACCTCAACGACCGGCTGGTCTTTTCCGAATCCGACAATGCCGAACAGGTCATGACCCTTTCGCGCAGCACCTCCTCCTCCTTCCGCGTGTACTCCCAGTGGTCGGTCAATTACCAGCGCACCTTCGACGGCAACACCTTCAGCGGACTGGCGCTGGTGCAGCGCGATGCGTGGGAAGGCTCCGGCGCCGAAATACCCTACAACCTGATGGGAATGGTAGGACGGCTGGCCTATAACTACCGCAGCCGCTATTTCGTCGAATTGAACGCAGGCTACAACGGATCGGAACAGTTTGCCCCGGACAACCGCTTCGGCTTCTTCCCGGCGCTGTCCGCCGGATGGGCGCTGAGCAACGAAAACTTCCTGAAAGAAGTGGAATGGATCGACTTCCTGAAAATAAGAGCTTCCTACGGAAAGGTAGGAAACGATAAATTAGGCAGCGCCCGTTTCCTCTACCTGGACAACATCAAAATGGGCGGCACGTCGGGCGTCAGCGGACTGGGAATGGGAAGAACGGTGAACATCAACCTGATCGGCAATCCCAATCTGCAATGGGAACAGGCGGTGAAAACCAATCTGGGCATCGACTTTACCCTGTTCGAGGAACTCAGGGGCGCCATCGACTGGTTCATGGAGAAACGCTCCAACATCCTCCTGACCAGGGGAATGGTTCCTTCCTACCAGGGACTGCCTTCCGGCGCCATCGCCAAGGCCAACCTCGGAAAGGTCAAAAACAGCGGTATCGAACTCGAACTGTCCTACCGGAAGGAACTCGTCAAGGAACTTTTCCTGTACGTGAAAGGAAACATCGGCACCAACCGCAATCAAATCGAATACCTCGACGAAGCCATCCTCGACGAGTCCTATGCCTACTCCTACCGCAGCACAGGACACCGCATCGGGCAGATGTGGGGGCTGATGGTGGATTGGGACTCCCCCGGCAAAGGCTACTGGACCTCGCAAAAGGAAATCGACGAAAGCACCCTGGTCTATGACATAGGCGTCCCTCATGCAGGCGACCTGAAATACTTAGACCTGAGCCACGACGATCATATCTCGGAAAAAGATTACGCCCCCATCGGCGATTCCAGTATTCCGGGACTCACCTACGGAATAGATATAGGATTGAACTATAAAGGCATAGACGCATCCGTCTTTTTCTCAGGCATAGGCAAATACAGCGGCATCTGGGAAGGGTCGGGCGTTTACGAGTTTGCCATTGGTACCGGCACCTACTACGGCTACCATAAAAACGCATGGACGGAAGAACGCTACCTGAACGGCGACAAAATCACCTATCCGGCGCTCAGCCCCGAAACCACGCCCAACCATACCTCCAACGATTTCTTCCTGCAAAACAGGTCTTTCTTCCGCCTGAAAAACGCGGAAATAGGCTATACCCTGCCCGACAAATGGACAGGCGCGGTGGGCGTCAAATCGCTGAGGCTGTATGTCAAGGGACAAAACCTCTTCCTGTGGGACAAGCTGAAACTGCGGCACCAGGACCCCGAGAAATCAGATCCCAGACAGTATCCCCTCACCCGAATGGTGGGCTGCGGCATCCATGTAACTTTTTAAACGTTTAAATCTTTATCAATATGAAAGACAAGAAAATTCAAACCATCATGATCGCCGCCACCTGCCTCGCGCTGGCGGCATGTACCGAAGCGCTCGACAAAGCGCCCGACGGAGGCACCAGCTTTGAGGAAATATTCGCGGACAATTTCCGCACGGGCGCTTTCCTGAACACTGCCTACAAACACATCCCCTCCTACGCCAATACCTGGTGGTTCACCACGCGGGGACCGGTGGTAGCGAGCGACGAAGCGTGGGACTGCGATGATTTCGACTGGCCATATGGCGTAGGACCCTCCATGTATAACGGACGGGTAACGTCTGTCGGCTATCCGATGACCGAAGAGATCGGCGACGGCAATGCCACCGGCAATTTCTACACGCGCTTTTACGAATGTATCCGTTTTTGCAATACTTTTCTGGAACAGATCGGCGATGCGGAGGTCAGCAACGAAGCCGACAGGAACAGGTGGCGGGCGGAAGCGCATCTGCTGCGGGCATGGTACTACAGCGAACTGCTGCGCTGGTTCGGCACGGGCGTCCCCCTCACGCTGCATACCACCGACGACGAGACGGCCGACTATACAAAGCTGACAAAACCGTCCTACTTAGACGTGACGGAACAAATTCTGGCCGACTGCGAATTTGCGTTGAACAGCCCCGAACTGCCGTGGCGCATCACCGGCGGCAGCGAGACCTTCCGCGTCACCAAAGCGCTGGCGGAAGCCGTCAGGTCGCGCGCCATCCTCTATGCCGCAAGCCCCCTCTACAACGACGGACAGGACTTGTGGGAGCGCGCTTACCGGATCAACATGAATGCGCTGCAAAACCTGCGCGACCATGGGTACGAACTCTATACCACCATCGTACAAACAGGCGTTTTCAGAAACGACCTCGACCATGCGGGCAACATCGCCCACCTGCCCAACCGCTATGCGGCGGTGATCAACGAATATTTCACCGGCAACCAGACGTTTACCTCATCCCCCAACGACAGGGAAACCATCTACACTTCCAAAGCCGCTTCCATCGGAGGTAACTGGAACATTGAAGGCCCCGGCATACAGGGCGATTACAAATGCGGCAGCGTGCCTGTGCAGGAAATGGTGGACGCCTACGAAACCACCGATGGAAAACCGGTGCTGGACCTTGCCAACCCCTATGCAGACGAACAGCACACCCGGCCGAATTACAATCCGAACACGATCTACGATCCGGCCAACCCTTACGACAACCGCGATCCCCGTTTCTACGCTTCCGTTTATTACAACGGATCGAAACGGACGGCATTTTGGAGCATCGGGGAAACGCCGGAATGCTTAGACAATTACGCCGAAGGCAGAGGCGTGCCGGGCCGCCGCACCCGCATTATTTCCACCTGGGCGGGAGAGCCGCAGACCGGCATCCACAGTTCCAACCGCCGACTGACCCGGACAGGTTATTACCTGCGCAAATTCCTCGGCCCCAATTCTGGAAACGATGACGGCTCTAACAGCTCGCCCCGCGAAAAACTGTTCCGGCTGGGAGAGATCATCCTGAACTGTGCCGAAGCGGCCGCCGAAGCGAATCATTTGGATAGCGCCGCTATTCTGGTCAACCAAATCAGGGAACGGGTGAACATGCCGCTGCTGGATGTGCCCAATAGCCTGTCGAAAGAAGAACTGATACTGCGCATCCGCAACGAAAGAAGAGTGGAACTGGCTTTTGAAGGACACCGCTATTTCGACGTGCGACGCTGGCAAACGCCCGATGGCGACCTTTCCGCCACCGACAAATGGGTCACCGCCATGGAAATCACCCGCAACACCATCGGCAACGTCTTCACCGGCTACACCTACACGCGGCGGCCGGTGCGCCCCATTGAACGGGCGTGCTACACCAACCGTTACCTGAAAGCGCCCCTCAGCAGAAACGAAGCGGCAAGGCTGTCCATGCTGACGGGCGAAAAATGGCAAAACCCGGGATGGTAAAAAAACACCATCATGTAATGAATATATATTAATGAATATAAATGAATCATAAAATGAAATACGAAAAAAAGATTTTTCATCTCCTCGCCTGCCTGTTGCCCCTGTGGACGCCCGTTCAGGCTCAGGGACAGCCCTCCGGCGAAATCACCGTGACCGGCACGGTGCAAAACGAGTACGGCGAAGCTTTCGCCGGCGTGGTAGTCCGTTCGGAATACGAACGGCACGAAACGGTAAGCGGCGAAGACGGCATATTCAGCCTTCCCGTCGGCGACGGAAGCGCTTATGTCAGCCTGTGGCACGAAGGCTATCTCGCGGAAAAAACGCCTGTGAGGGCGGAAGCAGTAGAGGTACGGCTACAGCGCGATATCTACCGCGCCGGCGAAATCATCCACGACGGTTTCGGATCGCGCGAGCGCTGGCTCACCGCCGGCTCCACGGCAACAGTGCAGGGCGACGAACTGGCCAAAACGCCCACCGCTCAACTGGGGCCTGCCCTTGCCGGACGTCTGCCCGGACTGAATACCAACGAAAATTCCTCCGCATGGGCGCAAATATCCACCGACCTGGATATACGCGGCGCCCATGTGGGAGGAACGCAGCAACCCCTGTTCATCATCGACGGCTTTCTGCTGATACACAGCCCGGAGAATGCGTACGAATACATCACCCCCGACGAAATAGCCTCCGTCACGGTGCTGAAAGACGCATCGGCGCTGGCGCTCTACGGCCTGAAAGCTTCCAGAGGCGCCATCGTGATCACCACTAAAAAAGGACGCGCAGGCAAACTGAACGTCAGCCTGACCATGAACGGCGCCATGCAGGAACCGACCGTCGTCCCCTTCCGGGCCAGCTCTTCCGTGTATGCACGGCTGGCCAACGAAGCAGCGTATAACGACAATCCCGCCAGCGGACAATTCCAGCGCTTCTCACAAGAACAGATCGACGCCTTCGACGCCGGAACCGACAGGGAACATTACCCCAGCCATGACTGGTACAAGGAATATTTCAAACAGTTTGCCTTCATGGAACGCATGGGACTGAACTTTTCGGGCGGATCGGACAGGGTGCATTTCTTTTCCAATTTCAACATCATGCACCAGAACACCAATTTCATTCTGGACGCCAACCGCGACAAATACGACCCCACGCCGCATTTCTTTTGGGCTAACATCCGCTCTAACGTGGACGTCACCCTGAACAAATACTTCAAAGTGTTCCTGAACATTGCGGGCAACATGAAAAGGGAAAATGTGCCGAACAGCGGCATGAGCGCGGCCTATTCCACCATGCTCACCGGGTCGCAGCCGACCCTGTACGACCTGGTAACGCCGGAAATCATCGACCCCCTGACGGGCGAAATATTACAGGAGGGCGGAAAACTGCTGGAAACGCCGGATCACGGCGACAACCTGTACGGCGCCTTCTACCGCAACGGTTTTTCAAGATACACCAACTCCAACATCTATACCAACATTTCGGTGGAAACAGACCTCTCGTTCCTCCTCACGGGACTGAAACTCACCGGCTCGATGGGCTATCTGGCCAACAACGTTAACCGTCTGTACACCGGACAGAGTCAGGAGAAGTGGGAACGTACCGGCAGCTGGGACGAACTCATCTTCCAAAGGAAAGGAACTTCCGAAGACAGCGATCTCTCCTACAGCAAAACCGCCAGCGTTTATTATCACCTCAATTACAAGGCACAATTAGCGTATGCCCGCACTTTCGGCAAACACCACCTCGGCGCGACCGCCTACTGGCTGTTCCTCGACCTGACGACCGGCGACCCGCTGAGATGGAAGTCCGTCTGGTCGGGCGTCACCGCCACCTACGACTACGACGGGCGCTACGTCCTGACGGCAGCTTCCGGCTACGGCGGCAGCGACCGCTTTGCGCCCAGCAACCGCTTCCATCCCACACCGGCGGTGGCAGCCGCATGGATCGTGTCCAACGAAGCATTCCTGCGACGCCTTTCCGTGATCGACCTCCTGAAGATAAGAGCCAGCTACGGATGGGGCGGTAACGACGACAATTCCATGCCGAGATACCCCTACATGGACAAAATCAACGCAACAGGGGGAGAAGAAACCATCGGCAACCCGGAGTACAGCCCGGAAATGGTCAAAAAAACGGATTACGGGTTCGAAATCGGGATAAAGGGCTTCCGCTTCGCATGGGACAGGTTTGAATACCACACAGACAATATAGTGAACGGCGCCACCTCCACCATACCGGGCTATTACGGAAACTTAGGCAGCCTGCCGCGCATCAACGCCAGTTCGTTCAAAAACAAAGGCTACGAAATAGAAGCAGGCTACGCCAAAAACATCGGCAGGAACTGGACGGCAAGCATAGGCGGCTGGCTCTCGCACAGCGAAAACCAATGGGTGACCTTCACCGACGAAACCCTGCGCGACGACACCTACGCTTTCCCCAAACGCTACGATGGCTACGCCGCCGGAACAGCCTGGGGATACTTGGTGGACTATACCAACGGCAACGGGTTTTTCAATTCGCAAAGGGAACTGGCCGAATACAGCAAACGCATCTCCTATTCGTTCAGCGCACCCCGCGTGGGCGACCTGAAGTACCGCGACCTGAACAACGACGGTATCATAGACGAAAAAGACCTGGCTCCGCTGAACGACGGCGGCCTTCCCCGGTTCATGTACGCTTTCTCCGGCGCCGTCTCCTACAAAAATTTCGACCTCAGCCTCCTCTTCCAGGGAAGGGAAAGCGAACGGTCGTCCATCGCCGGAGCCTACGGCGTCAACGAGCGAGCCAACAGCAACAGCGTGTACGCTCGAAGGCACCTGAAAGCGTGGACGGCGGAACGCTACGCCGCCGGAGAAGAGATAGCGCATCCAGCACTCTCGAACCTTTCCGGCAACGCCAACAACCGCGCCAGCGACTTCTTTATGATAGACCGCTCCTATCTGCGACTGAAAAACGTCGAAATAGGCTACACCCTGCCCCACAACATCAGCAGCGCCGTCGGCCTGAACAAAATACGGGCTTCGCTGAGCGGACACAACCTGTTCACCTGGGACCGACTGGAAAACTGCGACTTCGGGCCGGAATCAGGCGATTATAACGATATCCCGGTGTTCAGAGTGTTCAACATCGGACTTAAAGTAGAATTTTAATCCAAAAAAACAATGATCATGAAAAATCCAAGTAACATATCATCCCTTATCAGGCGCATTGCCTTCTTTGCCGTCATGCTTCCCGCCGCCGCATGTTCGAACCTGCTGGACCTGGAAGACGACGGACG
The DNA here is from genome assembly GCA_031271175.1 of Bacteroidales bacterium. Classification (GTDB taxonomy): domain Bacteria; phylum Bacteroidota; class Bacteroidia; order Bacteroidales; family UBA4181; genus JAIRLS01. The sequence goes on from JAISWE010000096.1 coordinate 12,974, forward strand.
TACCGAATACCGCGTTATCTTCAGTAACAGACAGAAAATAGCGGCGTTCTACAGCACCTGCCTCAACAACATCTATACGGCGGGGCTAAGTACGGCCGGTTTTTGCGACGAAGGCGTCAACGCCTCGCTGTACGACAATACCAGCATCATCCGCTGGTATTCCGGGCAGATCACCACGGCCAACCACAACATCAATCCATGGGGTGGCGACCCGTGGAACAGCCTGTATTCCATGATCCGCAGAAGCAACATCTTCCTGGCACATATCGACGGCGAGACCTCGCAGATGGACCTCGACCAGCGCAACGGCATGAAATCGGAAGTGCTGGCCTACCGCGGATATTACTACTGGCAGCTGGCCAAACGCTACGGCGGAGCGCCGATCTTCACGGAGGCGCTCTCGCCCTCGCACGATTTCGCGGCCGACGTCCGGCCTTCCTTCAGCGATGTGGTGCGGCAAGTCATCGCCGACTGCGAAGCGGCGCTGCAAGGCCCCAACACCGCCATGGGCTTCCCCTGGGAATGGTCGCAGCGTACCAGCGGACACATCAATCCCGCCACCTGCCATGCCATCATGTCGGAAGCGGCAACCTATGCCGTCAGTCCACTGTGGTACGACGGCAGCATCTCCCGAGAATACGCCACTGAAATAACGGGACGCGCCCTGGGCGAATGCCTGTCCCACGGCTACGAACTGTTCACCACCGAAAATCTCGAAATCGCGCAAAACGCCTACGCACTCTATTTCCTCACACTGGAAGGCTGGACGGGAGGCGACAGGGAAAGCATTTTCAACACCGGCGGACGCCTGAACGTCTGGAACGACAACGGCTTGCCCTCCACCGCTCAACAGAGCAATGCAGGCTCCTGCCCGTCACAAAACATGGTGGACTGTTACGAAATGAAGGCTACGGGACTGCCGCCCATCCTCGGCTACGACGACGCGGAGAAAACCGTTCCCCGCATCAACGACGCTTCCGGGTACGACCCCAACCTTCCCTATGAAGGACGCGACCCGCGCTTCGAAGCGTCGATCTATTACAACGGAGCCATCCGTTTCCTGAACGCGCCCACCGGACAAAAGGTAGAAACATTTGAAGGCGGCAGGGAAGGAATACGCGATAGAAATCGCCGCTACTCGCCCACCGGTTACTACCTGCGCAAATACAATCACTGGAACTCGCGGCAGGGCAGCAACATGGACGGCGCCATACGGATGTTCCGGCTGGCCGAACTCTACCTGAATTTCGCCGAAACAGCCAACCGCTCGCACGGACCGGACGTAAAAATAACCATCGCCCCCGGGCTGGAAATGAGCGCGTGCGACGCCGTGAACGAGGTACGCTCCCGCGCAGATATGCCCCCTTTCCCCGCAGGCATGACCGCCGACGAATTTGAAACCAAATACCGCAACGAACGCACGGTGGAACTCGCTTTTGAAGGACATCGAGGGTTCGACGTGCGCCGGTGGAAAATCCTGAACGAAACGGACGGATATATCACCGGAATGAAAATTACCGGAAGCGTAACACCCGTATATGAACGTTTTGCATTCGAAGAACGAAAATGCAATACCGACAAATATCTGATCTTTCCCATCAACCTGGAGGAAGTACGCAAAATATTACTTCAAACAGGCGAAAAGTGGCAAAACCCGGAATGGGACTATTAAAGAATTGAAAGTTGAAAATTGAAAGTTGAAAGTTGAAAGTTGAAAGTTGAAAATGAATACAAATAAAATAAAACCTATGAAAACAAGATCCTTTTTATTCACTTTGGCCTGGGCAGCGGTACTGCCGGCAATATCCCTGCCGTCGTGCAGCGAAGACAAACCGGAAGCACCGGCGGAGGTGTACTTTTCTTCGACGGCAGTCCGGACGATCCTTATGACCTGCAATAGCGACAACACGTTCAACGACAGCACCTGTTCCGTGGGAACGATCCGCTATGCGGGCAATGTCAACCGGGGAACCGTCATCGCCACGCTTGCCGGCGGAGGCGATGACCTGCTGGAAAAGTACAATACCCTCAGAAAGTCCCAATGCCTCCTGCTGCCGAAGAATAATTACGAGTTGCTCACCCCGTCGCTGACCATCGAAAACGGCAGGAAAATATCGGAAGAGGGACGGTTTACATTGAAGAACATCGCAGCGCTGGATACAGCCCAAACCTACCTGCTGCCGGTGACGATCCTGTCGCTCGACGCAACAGCCGATGTAACGCTTCACGAGTTGAAAAGAACCTCATGGTGGGTGATCTCCTCCACCCTCACCAGACCGTAGATCCGCGATTCCCTATCAGGGTAAAGTTTGAGGTAAGGCAGGACGACAGCACGTGAACCGAGGGTCGGCGACTTGTGGTTTTTATTCTTTAACCACGAAGGGCACGAAGTTGCACGAAGTTCTTTTTTGTATTTACTTTGTGTGACTTATGCGACTTTGTGGTTTTATTTTTTTAACCACGAAGTTTTTTTGACTAAACCTTTGTACAAACAAACGGTGCGCCCCTTTTGGGGAAAGTCAACTGATTTTGCTCCAGTTGTTGGTGTTCGGGTTGTGTCAGGGCGGGGTCGGGGTCCATTGTCTATTGTCGCGGCGATCCTCCCGGTTGTAATCTTCCCGGCGATCCTCCCGATTGTAATCTTCCCGGCTGTTGTCTCGGTATTCGCGGTTGCTCCTGCCGCTTCTGCCCATCGAGTTGAAACGATAGCTCAAGGAAAGGATGAAATAGCTGGTGAGCGTGTTGTAACGGCTGTCTTCGATATAGTTGGCCGTAATGTTGTGGTTGATATTCAGGCGTTGCTGGAGAATGTCGTTCCATTGAACACGAAAAGTGACATTTTTCTTACGCAAAATCTGTTTACTCAACGAAACGTTCCACAGTACCTCTTCTTTATTATAACCGGACGACAGTCCCCTGTTCACTCTGTAGTTGACGTCGGAAGCCAGCGTGACGCTGGCCGGCAAATATAGCTGGGTATTGTACGTCAAGCTGTAATTGTAGTTGGTTTGCGACGTTTTGCCTTCGTGGGAATAGTCGGTGCTTTGGTAGCGGAAACCGGTTCGCAGCTGACCGTAGAACCAGTCTTTACTGTAGCTCATCCCTAAATTCTGGTTGATGCCGGTGGTCATGGAAATATTTTTTTCACTTTGATTCTTGATTTTGGTATAACCGAGTTGATGGTTATAATTCAGGCGCGATTGGACGTTGAATTTTAGTCTTTTGGCTTTACCGAAAGGGATGTTGTACAGCACATCTCCCGACGAACTCCACGAGCCGTTTTCATTGCGCGGGCTGGTGGTTTGTATGCCTGTTTGCTCTTCATATTCCGTAAAGCTGATGATCTCGTTCATCGTAAAGTTGAAACTGCCGGCCGCCATGATGGAACGTTGCGTCAAACGGTTGTTTTTGCTGAAACGTAGCGACAAGTTATTGGTAAAGGCCGGCAAAAGGTCGGGGTTGCCCATGCGTATATTCAGGGGATTGGTGTTGTTCACCGTAGGATCCAACTGCGAAACCGATGGCTGTCGCGTGCTGCCGCGATAGGTAAAACGGAGGTTGGCAGCCGAACTAAACCGGTAACGGGCGTCGATTTGCGGTGAATAGTTGTACACTTTCCTGCCGTCCAGCCGGTTCACCGTGGAATCTTTGCCGTTGTGGTCTCCGTTGCGAATGAAACTGGTACTTTGCGTATAGGAAGGCACGACGTTTATGCCGACGGTGTAGTCGTAATGGGTTTTGACCGACCGGAAACTCAAGCCTGCCGTCTGGTTGATATAATGGTTGGAAAGGCTCTTGTTATAGGTGGGATCGTAGATCATCAGTACTTCATCGTAAGTCGATTTGAGGTTTTGCGTACGGTTCCAACGGGCGTTATACGAAAATTGCAGGGTATTGTTCTCGCCCAACGGTTCCACGTAACTTACCCGGATTTGATAACTGGCGTTGTCGGTGGTAGTGTTGATATCCTGATGCACCGATTTGTCTCGGCTCGGCTGGAGAAAAAACGTATTGGAGGAAATGTTTCTGCCGTCGCCGGAACTGTTGTTTTGACCGGCGTTCAAAGTGAGGTTGAAACGTCGGCCTTTTTTGGCAAACCGGTGCGCCCATGTCGCTTCTGCGCCCCACACCCATCCGTATGAGTTGGTGTGGGTATTGGCGTTGCTGGCATTTACCCGCGTCGAACTGTCGCCTGCTATCGTGGTTTGGTTCGACCAGTCGTTGGATTCGGAAGAATTGTACGACAAGTTGAGATTGATGTTGAAGTTATTCATACTGTCGGACTTATATTCGATGCGGGTATTGAAATGCAAGTTGTGCGAATAGTCCTGGTCGGCCGATTCGCTGTCGCGGTATGAAACGCTGTCTTTCAGTAAATTGGTTCGAAATGAAGAACGCCACACATGGTTGTCGGCATAATTGTAGCTAAGATTGGCGCCTGCTTTCAAATCGTCGGTGAAGGCTTTCTGGGCATTGATGCCTAAAGTAGTCGATTTATTGATGCCGTTGCCGCCGCCGCTGCTGCCGCGCATCCCTGTCCTCACCGTATTCCCTTGGTCGGTAGAGCCTTGATTGTTGATGTTGTTGGTATTGACAATCAGCGATATCCGATCGTTTTCCAGAAAGCGGTTGATCATGGCGTTTGCCGTGTAACGCGGGCTTTCGATCGACGGTTTCTCCGCCAGCGAGCCGGCTCCGGCGGAAGCATTGCCCATCCAGCCTCTTTTCATGCCTTTTTTGATGGTAATATTGATGACGGTTTCTTCTTCGCCGTCGTCCACTCCGGTGAGTAGGGCAACGTCCGACTTTTTCTCTATCACCTGCACCCTGTCAATCACATCTACGGTAAGGTTTTTGGTTGCCATTTTGGGGTCGTTGCCGAAAAATTCCTTTCCGTCCACAAACACCCGCCTGACTTCTTTGCCTGTGGCGGTGGTGATTTTCCCGTCGGCTTCCACTTCCACTCCCGGCAAGCGCCTGATGAGGTCTTCCACCACTGCGCCTTCCTGCATCTTGAATGCGGCAGGGTTGTACTCCAGCGTGTCCTCTTTCACTACTACTTCCGGCACCACCACCGTGATGGTCACTTCGCCCAGCGCAATAGACGATTCTTCCATCGTAACCATCCCCAAATCTATCGGTTTTCCTGAAAAATCGGCAGGAAGCAAGCGCTTGTAACGGGTAGCATAGCCAAGTCCGCTGAACGACAACAAATAATTCCCTGCCGGCACCGAGTGGAGCGAAAACCGCCCTTTGTCGTTGCTGGTGGTATAACGAAGAACAGCGCTGTCCTTCGGATGCAGCAGACAAATGTTCAGCACCACAGGCACGGTCCTGGTAGCCCCGTTTTCTTCCACCTGTTCCGTCACCATACCTGTAATGTCGGACGGCGCCTGTTTCGTTTCGGCAGGCTGCGCTTGCGCCTGCATAACGACAACAGCAAGCATCGCCGCCGCCATCAGGAAAATGACATATCTATGTTTATCTGTTTTCAAACCGTTTGATAAAAATTTCAGCAACACAAAAACAACCCCTTTTGATTTAGGACTAAAAAAATGCCGAAAAGTTTATTCGGCAAAAACCTTTTTTTAACGAATTTCTTCCGAAAGAAAGGTTTGAAATTTAAAATTTCCTCTGTTAAACCCATTTACGATAACGATATTTTTTCCAGCTTTCCAATACTTCTTTCACTGAGCCGTAAGTGTGGTTCATCGCCCTGTTCACCTCGTCGCCGGAGAGCCAGCGCGCATCGGTAATATCCTCCGACAGTTGAGGTTGCAGCGGCACAGCGGAAGGCAACGTCATGACGTACCATGACGTATGTTTCAGTACCTGCTTGCGGTGGCGAAAATAGCTATGCCAGCTGTCGGTCAATTTCGATACTATCGCAGGCGCGACAGTCAGGCCGCATTCTTCCGTCACTTCGCGTACAGCAGTTTGTTCCGGCGTTTCGCCTTTTTCCGCTTTCCCTTTCGGCAAATCCCATTTTCCCAATCGCCGGATCAATAGCACGCGACCGTCGGCAAGGGCAACCACTCCGCCGGCAGCCTCTACCGTGTGAAAACAGGATGCCACCGCTTCCAGCAGCCGCCTGACGTCAGGATAACAGATAGACCAACACGCTTCCGTTGATACGGAAAATGCCAACAGATATTGTTCCAGCGTTGGCCGGTCGTTATTCCATTGGATTTGACGGGACGAAAAAATTCCCGTATCTTTGCCGGTCAAAACAAGTATCCGTTCATCAAAAAAAATCTTTATGTCGGTCATCTCTTCCATTGCACATTATTTGCTGCAAAGTAAAGCAATAAAATTAGAACCTGCAACACCTTTCACCTGGGCGTCGGGGTGGAAATCGCCCATATACTGTGATAACCGGCGAACATTGGGTTTTCCGGCCATACGTTCCATCATTCGCGACGGGCTGGCAGACGCTATCCGCCTATATTATCCGCAAGCAGAGGCGATTGTCGGCGTAGCTACGGGCGCCATTGCACAAGGCGCACTGGTAGCCGATGCCATGAACCTGCCGTTTGCTTATGTGCGCTCTTCCGCCAAAGATCACGGTTTGGGCAACCGGATAGAGGGGTATCTTGAACCGGGCAAAAAAACGGTAGTGGTAGAAGACCTGATATCCACCGGCAGCAGTAGCCTTTCCGCCGTTGACGCTATCCGCAACGCCGGACATCCGGTATTGGGCATGACAGCCATTTTTACTTACGGATTCCCGCTGGCAAAAGAAAAATTCCGGCAAGCAGGCTGTGAACTGCATACGCTGACCGATTATACCGAACTGCTCGCTTTGGCGCTCTCTTTGGGCTATATCAACGCCGACCAGATGGAAATGCTGGAACAGTGGCGCAACGCCCCCGACCGGTGGCATATTGACCCCTGACCTAACGCCGCCGCATACGGTTAATAAAGTGCTGTCCCTGCGGGACTTATCGCGGTCGTCGCTGGCATCCGTAAGCTAAAGCATACGGTTAATAAAGTGTCATCCCTGCGGGATGAATCCACTCGAAAACATGTAGTTATGAAAAGTGTCATTGTAAATGCAGTGATGAATGTACGAAAATTTTCAGACAATATAATAGTTTTCGGGCAGACCCTATTCCCTATTCCCTATTCCCTATACCCTATACCCTATACCCTATACCCTATACCCTATTCCCTATTCCCTATTAATTATTAATTATTAATTATTAATTATTAATTATAACCGTTTGTCGTTCTTTTAACTATCTCCTACATGTGATATTTTTTTTGAAAAAAATAAAAAAAACGTAACTTTGTCGCCACTTTTACGTAAAAATCATCAAATATAAAAACGACCAATATTGTGACATTATGTATCCAACAAAGAAAATAATCCCGTTTCGACTTCCATCCGGCAGGGAGACAGTCCCGTTGGGGGCGGTCGCAAGCCCGGCAAGGTCGCAGACCATTCAATGGAAGGTCTGTCGGGGTATCTTCTTTCTGTGCTTTTGTTTTCTCTTGAGCGGGCAAGTCTTGGGCAGTGTGTTGCGGGTGAACAACAGTCAGGGTATTGAGGGCGACAATGTCTATCTCTCGCTTGCCGCAGCCGTGGCAGCGGCAGCAAGCGGCGACACCATCCACATCGAAGGTTCGGTGACGCCCTACACCGGCGATGTGACCGTCAATAAGAAACTGTTCCTTGCCGGGCCGGGCTATTTCCTGACCAACATTCCTGAAACGCAGTACAACAAGGAAGCTGTCCGCATCAACTGCAACATCACTTTCGCGGCAGGCAGCGAGGGCGCTATTCTGGCAGGCGTGACGCACTACGCCGGCGCATCGGCTTATCAGGTGAACCCCGCCGCTTCCTATGCGGGCAATAAAGTGTTGGTGCAGGCAAACAATATCACCCTGGTGGGTTGCAAACTCTTTTATGTGGCGATCGGCGCGG
>JAISWE010000031.1 GCA_031271175.1 Bacteroidales bacterium
TCCGGCTCCGTCAAGGCAGGACTGATCACCGCCGAAGAAGGCAAGGAGTTCCTGTCCAACTACCGGTCGGGACTGTACGGATATACCTATCTGGAATAAACTTCATCTTTAAATCACTAATAAATTCAATGTAATCATGAGTAAATTTAATTTTATCCGATGTTTTTTCGCCTCATCCCTGTTGATGACGGCGGTAGCTTTTCAAATAAAAGCCGAGGTCAAACTTCCTTCCGTTTTTAGCGATAACATGGTATTGCAGCAGCAGTCGCAAATCGCTGTGTGGGGCTGGGCAAAAGCCGGTGCAAGCGTTAAAGTGACGGGATCGTGGAACAATAAGAGCTACACTGCTAAAAGTGACAGTAAAGGCTTTTGGAAGGTAAAAATAGCCACTCCGGTAGCCGGTTTCACTCCCTACACGTTGACTGTGAGCGACGGAAAAGCCGTTACCCTGAAAAATGTATTGATCGGGGAAGTGTGGATATGTTCGGGACAGTCCAACATGGAAATGCCGATGAAAGGATTCAGCGGTCAGCCGATTGAAGGCGGCCCCGATGATATTATCCGTTCTACCAATGTGGGTATCCGCTGTTTTACGGTGCAAAAGGTATCGACCGTGACGCCGAAAGACGACTGTACCGGCAGCTGGGAAATCGCCGGCCCTAACACAGTACCCAATTTCACTGCGACAGGCTATTATTTTGGCCGACTGCTCTATGAAGTGCTGCATGTGCCTGTAGGCCTTATACACACCAGTTGGGGAGGTTCGCGAATTGAGGCATGGATGACTCCGGCCTCCATAAAAAACGTGCCGGAAAAGGCTATTCCGGCCAGCGATGCAGACATTAAAATACGCAACGGCGATCCTACCGTCCTGTACAACGGTATGCTGCATCCCCTTGTAGGCTACGGCATTCGTGGCGCCATCTGGTATCAGGGCGAATCCAACAAGGGAGAACCGGATTTATATGTAAAAATGTTCGATCTGATGGTTCGCGAATGGCGCAACATTTGGGGCGTAGGTGAATTTCCATTCTACTACTGCCAGATAGCGCCTTATAACTATGGAGGAGGCCATCCCAATTCCGGCTATATCCGCGAGGCGCAAGCCAAAGGCATGTTAACGCCCAACACCGGTATGGCTGTGCTGATGGATGCCAACAGCCCCGCTTGCATCCACCCGCCCAAGAAACGGGATGCAGGCGAACGTATGGCGCTTTGGGCTTTAGCCAAAACCTACGGCTACGAAAAAATCCACTACCGCAGCCCCGAAGTTGAGTCGTTCCAGAAAGAAGGACGTGTGGCCATCCTTACTTTTAACATGTTCGGATCAGGAAACGGCCTTACTTCCTATGGGAAAGAGATTAATAGATTTATCATTGCCGGTAAAGACAAACGTTTCCATGCAGCCAAAGCAGTTTTGGCGGGCAACAAAATCTATCTCTTTTCGCCTGCCGTTGCAGAACCGGAAGCTGTCCGCTATTGCTGGGACGACACCTCAGATACCGAAATATTTGCAGTGGACGGCAATCTGCCCGTCTCCTCCTTCCGTACGGATGACTGGCAATAATGAAATATAACTTTCATGTTACCAAATAAATAAAATATTTCAGACAAAAATAATTTAAAAATAATACCGTTGGGGAAAGTTTGGCACGATAATTGAAGTATTATACTACGAATAGTTTCATATAAGAACAATAGTTTTTCTCATAAGTTAATGGTTAATAATTAAATGTTAAATGTCAAAAGGGTCATTCGGGAGAATCGCCCTTTTGTTTGTTTATACCCCCTCCCTATTTTTCTTGATCTGTTTGATGAAAAAAACAAGTTTGGAACGATTTTTGTAATTTTAAAATTCGTTAATATAATTTTTTCGGGCGTGAAACACTTGAAAATGAAATACAGTACAATAATAATTGTAAGTATGTTATGCTTCAGTTTTATTGTGTATGCACAAAATATCAAACTACCGTCTGATATAGTAATTGCTTTGGAGACAGGTAATACCAGAGACCTTTGCAAACGGTTTAATACTTCCGTAGACCTGATTCTGAACCAAAATCAAAATGTCTATGGAAAATCGCAGGCAGAAAAAATCCTGAAGAATTTTTTCGACACGAATGGTCCAAGTTTGAAATACAAGGAATTACATTCCAGCGGGAAAGACATATCCCATTGTAATTTTATCGGACAGCTGTACACCAGCAAAGGGGTTTACCGTGTATATATTTACATCAAAAACGGGCAGATTTATCAAATGAGGTTTGAAAGTAACGATTGAAATGATAGACCATCAGTATCTTGAGCAGTTTATCGACCATGCCTTTCGTGAAGATATCGGCGACGGCGACCATACCTCCTTTTCGTGCATTCCTCCTTTGCAACAGGGCAGGGCGCGGCTGTTAGTGAAGGAGGAAGGAGTGCTGGCCGGAGTGGAAATAGCGGAACGGATTTTTCACCGGCTGGATCCGGCGCTGACGGTGAAGGTTTTTCTCCGCGACGGCGTCGAGGTGAAGCCCGGCGACATTGCTTTTACCGTCGAAGGCAATGTGATTTCGATCTTGCAGTGTGAGCGGCTGGCGCTGAACCTGATGCAGCACATGAGCGGTATCGCCACGCAAACTCGCCGCTATGTGAAAGAACTTGCAGGAACATCGACCCAGTTGCTGGATACACGGAAAACGACACCCGGAATGCGCCTGCTGGACAAGGAAGCAGTACGTATTGGCGGCGGAAGGAACCACAGGATAGGGCTTTTCGATATGATTCTCATCAAAGACAATCATATCGATTTTGCCGGCGGTATTGAAAAGGCTATCGACCGTGTATGCGAATATCTTCATGCGCACGGGAAAAAACTGAAAATAGAAATAGAGGCGCGTTCCATTGACGATATTGAACGCATATTGCGGCACAACAAAATAAACCGCATCATGCTCGACAACTTCAACACGGAAACAACGGCGCAAGCAGTGAAAATAATCGGCGGACGCTACGAAACAGAATCGTCGGGCAACATTACCTTAGCCAACATTCGCGAATACGCGCTTTGCGGAGTAGATTTTATTTCGGTGGGCGCTCTCACTCACCATGTGAAAAGCCTTGATATGAGTCTGAAAGCGTTTTAGCTACAGCCGTTTGATGTGCACAGTCAATGGCAATATCCGCCGCGATGAAGCATTGCATGTGCAAATCCATTGACAGGGCTGTATTTTGCTGACGCTGTACGGCATCGGCAAAGTCATTCAACTGGTTCTTACAGATACTCCTTTCGTTGTACGGTTCCAACAATTTGTGATCTGTTACATCTAACTCGTTGTAATAAATATTTGCTACAGACTGAAATACATCCGCTTCCATCTCCATGCCGGGACAGGTCAGTCGGAGGGTCAGTTTTTCCGTTTCTTCCTCAGTAATATGTACGGTAACCGTCAACAAGCCGCCGTTGTCGCATTCCATCCTGCACCGGAACGTGGCGTCGGCCATTTCCACTTGGGGGTCTATTTTGATGATATTGGATTTCAGCATACCCAGCGCCAACGACAAGTCGTAGGGAAGTTCCGATTTAAGCCGGTTGAACGGGTGTTGCCCTTTCCGGTTCAGCAGGTGCCGGATATGGACGGTCTGCGGTGTTTTCCCCGTTTGATCCGCAAAATTGCAGACAGGACAAGAATTGTGTTTCGTTCCCAGCCGCAATGTCACCTCCGATTCGTCGGCAAGTTTTAACAGGTATTGCAGCTGATCGGCTGTTAGCGCGTGCGGATAGGCGATATAAACATGCTTCAATGTTTTTAGGGATTTTTCGGCAAGTGTAAAAACATCCGGCAGATTGGAGGCAATATCAATGGCTTCGGAATATTTAAACAGTGCCTCCAGCGAAGAATAGGATATGATCCGGTATTGCCGCGCAAAAAGCATGGAATCTCTGTTGTTACAGTCATAATTTCCTGTTATATCAAAAGCATTATTGGCTAATAAAACAGTGGTATGCCTGTGCGCCGACTCATCCGTTCCGATTATTCCTATTCGAATCATAAAATTATTTTTACAATGTGCAAATATAGACAATCATTCGCCAGCATATATTTATTTTCGGAATAAATTATTAACGATAATTGTTAATATCCTGTAATCGTTTCATTATTAAAATAGTTTTAATCACTACTGTCCGCTAAAAAAATAGGGTTAGGTAAATATATGCGAATATTCTGTACGGACATCAATTTTGAAAAAACTGTCGTTCTGCCGGATTCCGGAACAACTTACGGCACAATATTTGCGAATGAGAATACAACTTACGGTTTTGTCTATCAAAATGAAGCGCCTTGTTTTTGTTTTTTTGTTTTGTTGGCCGGCTATGATTTCCATGGCACAAGACATTGACAATGTTATCCATCAGGCTGATTCTCTTTCGGAGCAGCCCGAAAAGGCATTGGCATTGCTCAACGCAGCCATCGCAGCCCATCCCGACTCGGAAGAGCTGCTGAAAGTGCGTGCGGAAGTCTATTCGCACCTCAAACAATACGGAAAAGCGGCAGAGGATTATCGCAAAATCACGGTACTTTCCGACGAGGATGAAACTATCTGGTACAAGTTGGGCTACCACCTCTATGAAAACAGGCAGTACGAAGAAGCCATTTCGAGCGTGGATAAAGCGATACGGCTCAACCGGCAATATTTGCCGGCTTATCATATCAAAATCAAGTCGCTGTTGCAGTTGAACCAACCGGAAGCAGCGTTGACAACAAGCAATGCTACCTTACAGATTGGCGAAACGGCGATGAATTATTTTCTGCAAGGCGAAGTAAACAACCGGCTTAATGCACGACAACAGGCGGAATGGGCATATACGAAAGCTACCCGGCTGGACAGGGGGTTTATCGAAGCCTTCATTGCGCTGAGTAATTTATCGGCTGGAATGAACAAAACAGAAGAAACGCTGGTGAATGCGGATGCCGCTCTGGCCATCAACCCCGACTCGGAAGAAGCCATGATAGCCCGCAGCAGAGGATATGCGCTACTCAAACAGTTCAAGGACGCCATTGACGACGCTTCGTATGTGCTGGAAAAGAACCCCGACAATCTTCAGGCGCATTACCGGCGCGGCACCTACTATCTCGAAATCAACAAAAATCAGGAAGCGCTGAAAGATTTCGAATGGGTGATGAAAGCCTCCCCTTCTTTTTGGCAGGCTTTGGCGGGAAGAGCCGATAGTTATGCCGGAATGGGTAATAAAAAGGCGGCTTTGGAAGACTATCAGCAGCTATTGTCCGACGCCGCCAAGTATCCCGACAGGGAAGCCGTCACACAATTGGCGCATCAGCGAATTTTCGAACTGAACCGAGAAAACAGAGCGCCGCAACTGACAATGGAAGGCATCTCAAACGATAACTTCGACCTTCCGGTGCCCGACAACGCAAAAACCATCACCCTGAAAGGAAAAATCACCGACGAAAGCCCCATCGGAAAGTTCCGAATCAACCAAAAAGACGTATCCCTGACACCTCTTGATGACGGCGGCTTCGAGTTTGCCGACGAAGTAAACCTGGAAGGCGATATAAGCGAAATCCGGCTGGAAGTGGCCGATGTGTACGACAACGTTCATAAATTGGCTTATCATATCGTGAAAACCGAAACCGTGAAACCGGAGATTACCCTGTTCACCCCCAAGCCGGACGACAAAGGACAAGTCACCATTTCCGCCGAAAGCGAAAACAACCTGTACATCGAAGGAAAAATCACGGATGAAAGCCATATCGCCGACATCATTGTTGATGGGAATGCGGTTGATTTCGACCATGAAAATCCCAATCCCACTTTCTCGGCCGTAGTGGATATTAGCGATAAAACCCGTTTCACCATTAAAGCGACCGACCGCTACGGTAACACTACCGAGCAGGTATTTTTTATCGAACGGATAGCCCTGCAAATAAGCGATACCAATTGATCGAACATCATGAAAAAAAGAATATATCAACCATTTTTTAAATATCATCCATCATTAATAATGCCATGAATCAAATTATAAATACACAATTAATGCATCCGCGCGATCAGATCACTACCATCATCCGCAGGATTTACGAACGCAACCTTACCACCACTTCCGGCGGCAATGTGTCTATTATCGAAGAAAACGGCGACATTTGGGTGACGCCCGGAGCCGTTGACAAAGGTTCCCTGCGTCCGTCGGATATCATGTTGGTGAAACGCGACGGTACTATTGTGGGCAAGCACAAGCCCTCGTCGGAATATCCTTTCCACAGGGCTATCTACGATGCCCGTCCCGACATCAAAGCCATCATCCACGCGCATCCGCCGGCGCTGGTGTCGTTCAGCATTACACGTCAGGCGCCGAATCCGAACGTTATTTCGCAGGCCAAGCATATTTGCGGCCCTATCGGATACGCCGCCTACGAAGTGCCCGGCAGCCAGGAACTCGGCGTGCGCATCGGCGAGGAATTTAAAAAAGGCGTTAAAGCCATCATTATGGAAAACCACGGAACGGTGGTAGGCGGCTCGGACATCAACGATGCTTTCCTCCGGTTTGAAACCCTCGAATTTAGCGCACGGGCGATTATTTACGGACAAAAAATAGGCGAGGTCAAGTTTCTCAACGACGAACAAATATGGGACTTTGAAGCGCAAGCCGTCAATGCGCTGCCCGAAATGAAAACGGTGGATCACCCGTCGGACGAGCGACAAATTCGTACCGAGATATGCAACATTGTCCAGCGCGCCTGCCGTCAGGGATTGATGGTGAGTTCGTACGGAACGGTGTCCGTGCGCTGGCGGGGCAACGATTTCCTCATTACCCCGACGGATGTGGTACGTTGGAACATGGACTTGCAGGACATTGTACAGATCAAAAACGGATACCGCGAACCGGGCAAGAATCCCAGCCGCGTGACATGGCTGCATCAGGAAATCTACCGACGTCTCCCGCACATCAACTCCGTTATCCTCACGCAGTCGCCTTACCTGATGGCCTTTGGCGCTACTCATCAGTCGCTGGATGTGAGAACAATTCCCGAAAGTTGGATTTTTCTTCAGGACGTGCCGTTGATGCCGTTCGGGTCGCACTTCCGCGGAAAAACGGAAATCGTGGAAAAACTGTCGGAAGGAATGCCGGCTATCATCATCGAAAACGATTCGGTACTGGTAACGGGCGACAAGTTGCTGCAAACATTCGACCGCCTCGAAGTGGCCGAATTTAGCGCCCAGTCGCTGGTGCTGGCATCGTCTATCGGAAAACTGCATCCCATCAACCGGCAACAGATAGAAGACCTGCGGAAAGTTTTTCTGAAATGATGGCGCAGGCGTATTCCCAATAATCGATCCGTTTGAAAATCAATAAAATGCCGGGCTGTGATGCATGCATTCCCCATGGCGGGATGCAACGGGGTATCGTCTCTTTCGCGGTAAGGCGCGTCACAAATGCGTGTTTATCAGCAACAGTCTGTTTTTTATTCGTCGCATCCCTATCGGGGCAAACCGTTTCGGACGACAACATCCGTTTTCGCTATGGGGAAGCAAAAAAAGGCATGGACACAGCCGCCTGTCCCGCCCATACTACGGACATTTCGGAGGATTCGCTGGTGGTGGCTTTTTTCACGGCGGCAAACTATTATCCCGAATTGTGCGGCGTGAACATCCGCTTGCGTTACGGGGCCGTCAAAACCTCTATGGCGGCGCGTCCTTCCGTGGGGTCGATGTTTCGCAAGCGCAGCAAACGGACTTATTTCCTGATCGTCAACCGGCGAGCGAAAAGCCCACAGGCGCAGTTGCTCCATGAAATACCGTTCAACGCTTCGGTAGGCCTTATGGGACACGAACTGGCGCATGTGCTGGACTATTCCAACCGGTCGGGATGGCAAATCCTTTGCATCGGCATTCGTTACCTCGGAAAAAACTACCGTCGACGCATGGAAAGACAGACCGACGCAACTGCAATTTCCAAAGGACTGGGCCAGCCGCTCTACGATTATGCCCGATATGTCATCCACCGCTCCGCCGTCGGCGAAAAGTACCGCCGGTATAAACTGACCTATTACATGACGCCCGAAGAGATTCGTAACGCATTAAATAATACCGAATAGGCGGGTTTTCCCCAGGTCATTCGGCAGAAAGCGCTCCGGCGGCGGCTACTGCATTTCTGCTGTGTGCAATGGATTGCAGCGCAAGGTATTTGTCGCCGAATTTTTCCATGTTCTCCAGTTCCGTATCGAAGTGATCCTGATGGGACTCTTCTTCGAGAATAATGCTTTCGAACAACTGTTTGCTTGCCAGGTCGGCATCCGCACCGCACAGGTTAGCCCATTCGTTGTAGTTGGCAATGGTTTCGGATTCCATGGCTTCCGCTTTCTCCAGCATGGCCTCCACATCGTGAATTTTTTCCACCGAAGCCGACGCTTTCATGTCTATTTCACCTTTCAGGTACAGCGTCCTTTCGGCAAATTTTTCCACATGCATCATTTCTTGGATGGCCGTACGTTTGAAATATGCCGACAGATAGTCATACCCCATGTCTTCCAGCAGGAAATGGAAATACATGTACTGGTTCAAAGCCGTCATTTCTCCTGCGATGGCTTTGTTCAGCAACTCGATGCTTTTTTCTCTTTTAATCATGTCAATCCTATTTATTTATTGTTAAGGTACTCAATTTATTTAATTATCTTCCAACGGATTGTCAACCACGTTGGGGTTGGTGGTAAGCGCCTCACGTATTTTGTTTTCCAATTCTTCGGCGAGTTCCCCATTGTCGTTCAGCAGTTGTTTAACGGCATCCCGTCCCTGCCCCAGTTTGGTATCGCCATAACTGAACCACGATCCGCTTTTTTTGATGATGTTCAGCGTCGTTCCCAGATCAATGATTTCGCCGATATGGGAGATGCCTTCTCCGTAGATAACATCAAATTCTGCTCTCCTGAAAGGCGGCGCCAATTTGTTTTTCACGATTTTTACCTTTACGCGGTTGCCGCTGACTTCTTCTCCGTCCTTGATGGCTGTCGTTTTTCGGATATCAATGCGCACCGATGCGTAGAATTTCAGTGCATTACCTCCTGTGGTGGTTTCCGGATTACCGAACAGCACGCCTATTTTTTCGCGCAACTGGTTGATAAAGATACAACAGGTATTGGTTTTGCTGATGCTGGCGGTTAACTTGCGCAGTGCTTGCGACATCAGCCTGGCTTGCAGTCCCATGCGCGAATCGCCCATGTCGCCTTCTATTTCGGCTTTGGGGGTAAGTGCGGCCACAGAGTCAATCACCAGGATATCAATAGCGCTGGAACGGATCAGTGCATCGGCGATTTCCAGCGCCTGTTCGCCGTTGTCGGGCTGTGATACGTAGAGCGAATCCATTGTCACGCCTAATTTTTGTGCGTAGAAACGGTCAAATGCATGTTCCGCATCGATGAAAGCCGCAATTCCTCCCAATTTCTGGGCTTCGGCGATGGCATGAATGGCCAGCGTGGTTTTTCCGGACGATTCGGGACCGAAAATCTCAATCACCCTCCCGCGAGGCAATCCGCCAATGCCCAAGGCTACATCCAAAGCTATTGATCCGGTCGGTATCGACGGCACCTGTTCAACGGCTTTATCACTCATTTTCATGATGGACCCTTTGCCAAACTCCTTGTCCAACTTGTCCAGCGTTAATTGGAGCGATTTCAGTTTCTCTTTTTGAAGATCCCCTGCATTACTGTCTTTTTTATTATCCATATTTTTCATGTTTAAGAAGGCAAAGATATAATATCTTTCCGAGAACCTTACATAAAAAGGTGGATTTTTTTTATGATTTTTTGCTGCTTCACTTAAAAGCCTGAATTTGGGACAGGCCGTATGCCGCTTTGCGCAAATATTTCTGTTTCGCGATCCGACCTTCCCCTTGTAGGAGCGGTTTTCTCACTTTACGGACAGCAGGATATAGAGGATCGGTATCAGCAGTCCCAGCAGCAGGTACCATTTGCCGCGTCCGGTGATGCCTGCTTTTCCGGGGACGATCAGCAGCCCCGACACGGCGAAAAAGAGTAGCGCGCCGGCGAAGACGTCGCCCATCACCGACCATCCTTTCACGTGGTTGTAATGCAGTTGCGTCATCCAGTAGATGAGCGGGCGTCGCTTGCTGATTTCAAAGGCGGCGACGCCTGTTTGCGGGTCATAGACGCCGGAGCCTCCCTGGAGCATCAGCGTGTAACGGCCGCCAGCCGCATCCAGCGCTTTTTTGAGTTCCGGCAGTTCTTCCCGCGCTTGCCATGCAGACGTCAACGTTTCCCCCGAAAGGTTCGGAGGGAACGCTGTATTTCCTTTTTCCGTGCGGTAGGCCGGATCGCCGCTCTCGATATGGTTCATCAGGATGCCCGATATGCCGTATATCAGGCACACACCCACCATCACGAACCCAAGGTCGCGGTGGAGGATGCGTATCCTGTTTCTCCACGCCGGACTAATCAAGTACTTCATAGGTCAGCCCGTCCACGTAGTAGGTTGCATAGTAATCCTTGTCGTGGTCTTTCATCCATTGCTGTATTTTGGCGATGCTTGCCAGTTCCGCCGCACAGGTTTCTTCCGAGTCGGGCGTCTTGCCCAGCCGTTCGTTCACCTCGGTTTCCATGTCGTTGATTTCGGCCTGAGTGAAACGGCGTTCTTTCAGCGTACCGTTGACCACTAACTTGGAACCTGCCAACTCGCGGTTGAAGCCGCCGATCTCGCCTTTGGCTTCCACGCGGATGGTGTACAACTGCTGCTCGCCGGTGAGAAAACATCGCTTTCCGGAGTGTTTGCACACGTGCGTCACATAGCCGTGAATGGTGACCGGCTTATCAACGTGCAATTCGGCTACCGCAAGCAGGGTGTCCACGCCATAACCGGTTTCCAACAGTTTCGCTTCCGTTGCGGCAACGTCGCCGGAAGGTTTTTGTCCCGAACGATGGCAGGACGCCGCAAAAATCATTGCCAATGCAATGAGTGGGATCATGAACTTTTTCATCTTTTTTTGATTTTAAATTAACTTGAAGAATTAAGAATTAAGAATTAAGAATTAAGAATTAAGAATTAAGAATTAAGAATTAAGAATTAAGAATTAAGAATTAAGAATGATGCATTAAGAATTAAGAATTAAGAATGATGCATTAAGAATTATTCGTCTGGTATGATCAGGACTGCTGCGAGGCCTGCTATTCCTGTTATCAGGATGTATGCGGCTTTTCGCAGTACGGAGGTGCGGCGGCGTTTTTTTGAGGCAAGCCGTGCAAAGACGGCAAACGCCACGGCTGCCAGCAGGTTGACGATTAGCGCCGTCCATGCGGTGAAATGCAGCGATGGGCTGATGTAGCCGCTGTTTTTGTGCTCGAAGGTCAGGAAGGCGGGGAAGAGCCATCGGGAGAGCTTGTCCCACGGGGTAGGCGTTGCAGCGATGGCGGTGTGGTCTGCCTGTTTCAGGCTGTCGTTGTCCAGCGCGTAGTAGCGTCGTCCGTCGGGGTCGGTAAGGGTGACCGTCCAGAAAAACAGGTTGCCCAGAATGGTGATTTCCGTCGCGTGCAGGTCGATGGGCGGTATGTCGAGCTGTATCGGGCGATAGCCGGGCGCTTCCAGGATATACACCTTTCCGGCGACGTCGTACAGGAAGCCGTAGAAACGTTTGTTGCTTGCCTGCGTCATGGCAAAATGGACGACTTCAATGCTTTCGGCAACGTGCGTGTTGCGGACAAACGGTTTGCCGTTGACCATTTTGATGTGGAACAGTTCCCCTGCCGCATCCAGCGTGAAATAGCCCTCGTCGTATGCCTTGCGGGTGGTCAGGATGCCCTGCGACCACTGCGCGGGATAATGGAAGCCGCGCTTGGCAAGTTCGCCTGCAAACAGGGCGCTCTTTTCCTCATTGACCGTGTTGGTGGCAATGTCGATAAATTCGATGCGGTCTTTCAGCCGGAAGAGGTCGCCCGGCGATTCGAGGTTCACCCGCTTGGGCATGGATTCGTACATGATGTACAAGCCCATGTCGGGCGAGGAGATTTCTTTGGGCGTAAAACGGTAGGAAACGGTGTTGGTGCGTATCTGGGGCATGGTGATCGCCTGTCCGCGTATGCTGTCGGGCATCTTGCCGTTGACCGACAGTTGCCGGTAGTAGAGCATGGGCATGACGGAATCGAACTGCGCTTCGGTGTAGATGCGTCCCGAAGCGTCGCTGCGGACGCCGTCCTTATTGAAGCAGAACTGTTCGAGGACGGAACTGTAATACACGAAGGGATACCGTTGCGGCGACGAAGCGCCCAGCTTTACCACCGCCGGAATAGCCCACGCAAAAACCAGCGTGGCGGTAAACACGATAAACAGTCGGATGATTTTCTGGTGTCTCATGATGTTTTTTTATTGTACTCCATGTTTGAATCTTGCCGTCGAATAGAACGGGAAAAAGAAGCCGGCCACGATCAGTGCGACGAGCCACGGCAGGAAGGGAACGTAAGCGCCCGGAAGCGCGCCGGTGTAAAAGAACGACACCCAGCATGTTCCCGGCAGCAGGTTGAGGATGCGCTGTTTCCATACCGGCTCCAGACATATCCATGCCGCCGTGAGGTATGCCGCCATGCCGCCCAGCATCCACGGCAGCAGGGAGATAAAGTCGGCAAAAACCATTTCGGGGCTGAGGTACACCCGCAAGCCGGCAAGCAGCGCGGCGACGGTGACCGTGAACAGCACGGCGAGCGTCGTCATCCCGAAGCCCAGTATGGTGCACAGTGTTTTCGACTCGTCGAGCGGGAGATGCAGCGTCAGTTTCAGCCGCCGGTTGTGCATTTCGGGCGTCAGCTGTACTATCGCCAGCAGGATGCCTGCCGCCAAAGGCAGGTATTTCATGCGCCCTGTCTGTATGTCGCTGTTTTGGACGATGAACTCCCAGTATGCCGTCGCGTCGGCCTGATACTGCTTTGCCGTCGCCAGCAGCAGGTAAGCGCCGACGCCCGCAAACACCGCCAGCAGCAGCCATATTGCGCGCCGCGACTTGATCCATTCCTTGTATAATAATGATGTGTACATAGATGTGTTGGATTTAATATTTTCCGGTCAGTCCGATAAAAGCATCTTCCAGCGACAGTTTTTCTTCCGTGAGTCCGTCGGGGATGACGCCGTTTTTCTTCAGTTCGTGTTCCACTTCTGCGGCTGTGGCGAAGGAGCAGGTTTGCCAGCGGTTGCCGATTTTTTCGGTGTGCCGCAGGATGCCGCCGTTGTCTGACGGACAGTGCGTGGCGTCGGAGGTAAAGCGGAAGCGGCGGAAGCAGCGGGTGATGTATTCTGCCGGTTCGTGCAGCAGGATGCTGCCGTAGTCGAGGATGATACAGTCGTCGATGAGCATCTCCATGTCCTGTATGATGTGGGAAGTGAGGAAGACGGTTTTGTTTTCGGCGGCGACGTATTCCTTGAGGTATTCCACGAACAGGCGGCGGTAGCCCGGATCAAGCCCCATCGAGAAGTCGTCCAGGATCAGCAGGTCGGCGTCCTGCGCGAAGAGCAGTCCCAGCGCTATCTGCGAACGCTGCCCGCAGGACATGGTGCTGATTTTCTGTTCCGGCGTCACCCGTAACTTTTCCAGCAGTCCGTAGTAGGCGTCGCGTTTCCATTTCGGGAAAAAACGGCTGTAGAACCGTTCGATCTGCACGGCGTTGAAATAGGCGTGCTGTATGTGTCCTTCCAGCAGCAGTCCTATGCGGCTTTTGACCGTTGGGCTGAGGCGTCCCATCTCTTCGCCGAAAATGCGGCACACGCCCGAATACGGACGCAGGTATCCGGTAAGGATATTGATGATGGTGGTTTTGCCGGTGCCGTTTTTGCCCAGCAAACCGAGTATCCTGCCGCGGGCGACCTCGAAACTCAGGTTCTCGTAGATCAGTTTGCTCCCGTAGTAGTGGGTGATGTTTTCACATTGAATGATGGTATCCATACGCTTTATTATATCGTTCGTCAAAAGTAATTAAAAACTGCATCCGGCGGCCAGTGTCGGTGAGAAATATTTTTGATGCCGGAAGTACCCCTTTGTGGCGCAGGACAGTTCGCAGTCTGCCCGGAAGTACAGGTTTCCTGCGAAGGCGACGGGGAATGCGTATTTGCATCCGACGCTTCCTCCGGCGCGTGTGGCGGTCAGGTATTCATATTCGTGCAGGAGGTTGCTTTCCGAGCTTTTCGGTGGGCGCTGTTCGGGCGGCACGGGCGCATAGACGCCGTCGTTCTTCATGACGCCGCCGCCGGAGCCGTAAGCCACTCCTGCCCGGACGCCGAGCGTGCCGCTGCCGCAGGCGATGTTCCGCTCCGCCGATATGCCGGCGTTCAGCGAGCGGACGGTTTGCCGTCGGTAGAAGGGATAGATGGACACCGTTTGCCGACGGCGGTACGCTTCCGCCGTAGCGGTAAACGTCCATGCGGGGCAGTCGCCGGCAACGTCCAACCACGCCGTGTGGGTCAGCCGCAGGTGCAGCGTGTTCCTGTCCAGCATCTTGTTTTTGCCGTAATAGACGACATTCATCCGTCCGCCGCCGAGGTTTTCTTTCCGGTACACATTCTCAAAGGTTTCCAGCATCCGTCTGTCGGCGTTCACTTTCGATTGGTGGCGCAGACGGCGGTTGCCGAACGACAGCGCTCCCGCCCACGACAGTTCGTCTCCGCCGTAGCCGGCATAGACCACCGAAGTGGTCGAGCGTTTGCCGTAGTAGCCCTCGCGTTGGCGGAAGGACAGTTCGTTGAAAAACGTCGTCCGGTCGGACAGCGTCAGGTTCAGCTGCACCGACCCGCCGTTGTAGGTGTTGATGTCGGGCGTGATGGTAGATTCCCCCGTGTAGCCGTCTTCGCCAAACAGTTCCGTGCGCCCGTAAAAGGCGCCGAAACTCACCAGCGAGGTATATTGCTTGTCGGTGGTGCCGTAGATGTCCAGCCGCAGGCTTTCCACATTGCGTCTGTAGAACCAGTTAGCGCCCGCTTCCGCCATTTTGCCGAAGCGGTAGCTCAAGCCTGCCGTTACCGACATGTCGAAGAAACTGTTGGTGTGGCGCAGATCCTTGAATTTGGCGTAATTCGCCGCGCGGTAGTTCACCTTTCCGCCCAGCGTCAGGCGGTGGGACAGCTGCACGCCGACAGCGCCCGTGAGGTGGTAACGCTCCAGCCGCTTCGTCCCCGCGAGGGTGTCGGCATACTCCACGATGTCCAATCCCTGCTGCTGCGGATCGATAAACACCGAGCCGCCCATGTTCCGACCCTGAAAATCGGCGTAGCTGATTTGACCGTAAAAAACGACGCGCGGGCTGAGCCGGTAATAGGACTTGACCGACGCACCCCATTCGCGGCTGTCGTTCGACCGGTGAAAGTTGATGTATTCCCCGTCGCCCTTGTTGAAATAGACTTCGGCAAGGGAGATTTTTGCCGCCGGCAAATGCTGCAATCCTGCGGCATTGTCGCTCGCCAGCCATGCTTCCGACGTCGCGTATTCAAAATCCGCGTGGGGCGAAAGACAGGCGAAAGGCAGCGAATCACCCGGCGCAGGGACAGTGCGCGCACTGTCCTTATACCCGTGGTGATGCGTCATGTCGTCCCTGCGGGACATGGACGTCTCCGCCGAAATACCAAAATGGTTCTCCGAAATACCAAAAAGGTTTTTTGAAATACCTAAAAGGTGCTCCGTCGTAGCTAAAAGGTTCTCCGAAATACCAAAAAGGTACTTCGTCGTACTAAAAAGGTTCTCCGGCATACCCAAAAGGTTTTGTTCCTTGCCGTTTGCAAGGACGCTTTGCGTCGTCAGCCAGAAAGCGAAAACGCCGCTCAGCCATATTACCGGATATGTCCTTATTCCTTTCATTCTATTCCCGTCCTGTCCCGTCGTCCATGACTTATTCACTAATCACTATTCACTAATCACTATTCCCGTCATGCCGCGCTGGGCGGTTGTCAGTTTTTCAGTGAAGCGAGTTTCCGCTGGTGAAAGTCGTTCGTCGAGTTGTTGGTATCCTTGTAGATGATGCGTGCGCCGTTTTTCAGGGAGGCTTCCGCGTCGATTCCGCTGGGGTCGGTGGTGCCGCCTTCGATGTCGGCAGTGCCTCCGGCGTAGTTATACACGAGCTTGCCTTCGTTTTCGGGGAGCGCTTCGGTAAAGTCTTTGTCCACATTGCGGTAGAGGGTGTAGCCCAGATAGTTGGTCAGCTCCACATAGCCGGCGTCCACAGCGGGCGTAAGCCGCTTGACGTTGTTGGTTTTGCCCCTTTGAAACACTTCTATACCGTCCACAATCCATTCCACAGGTACTTTCTTGCGCGTGTTTGCCGCTGACGCCGAGTTGTTGTACTGGTGGATATTGTCGGCGGACGCCACAAATGCGGAAGGGGTCATTCCTTGAGGCGTGAAGATAAAGAATGCCGGCGAAAGGACGCTCAGCGACCATGCATTGCCCGCCCCGTAGAGGTAGCCTTTCAGGTAATGGGAGGTCGGGATCAGTTCCGACGGGGGCGCGTAATAATTCGTGTTGGTATATACGGGGAGGTCGTACATGGCATAATATTCCGCATTGGCAAAATTGACGGAATTGGCGTAGGTCTGCGTGTGGTTGATGGCGCTGTTCACCGCCACGACGATCTGCTTGCCCGGGTCGAGGCTGACGGCGCTGCGGAACGTCCAGATGCCCTGGCCGGCGGGAATCCATCCCTCCGCTGCGTAGAGCAGTTCGCCGGCCACATAATCGTTGTTAGTTACCCCCGAATTGTAGGGGTTGACCATGCCGAAGCACAGGCTGTCGAGGCTCACCGGCGCGTCGGAATTGTTGTACAGGACGACGTACTTGTCGTACTGGTAGGTTCCTCCTCCTTCTTCCTCGTTCTTCAGGCATCCTCCGTTGTAGAGTTCCTTGATGACTAACCGGCTGGCTTTGGAGGCGGTGAGGGTGATGCTGGCGCTGATGTCGGCGTCCGCCACGATCAGTCCGCTTTTCACGCCGTTGAACACGAGATAGTCGTTGTCCACGCTGCGGCTTTCGGAAGCCGAGGCTTCATATACGCCGGCAACGGTTTCGAACACTGCCGTTCCGGTAGCGTCGGTGGCGGCTTCGGCAGCAGTGCCGGTAAGGGTATTGAGCAGCTTCACGGTAACGCCTTCAACGGGCGAATACCCGGAGGGATAGGTCAGCTGCACGGTGGCATTGAAGG
>JAISWE010000069.1 GCA_031271175.1 Bacteroidales bacterium
AAATATTTCCGTCGATTTGTTTTCACGCAAATACCGGATCGGAATCACACCCGAAATGCTTAATTTCGCCAAAAATAACGGACTGGAATATCATGTTAACTAATTGTAATATATTCACATATGAATGGACATGACAAATTGTATCAATTACTTGCAAAGTTAAATATCCGGTTCGAATATCTGGAGCATCCTCCGGCGCCGACTGTCGAAATCGCTAAACAATATTGGGCAGGACACGATGCTCAACATTGTAAAAACCTGTTTTTCCGCAATCACAAGGGAAATCAGCACTATCTGGTTATTCTCGACTGCGACTGCGATATGGATATTCACAGAATCGAAAAACAACTGCGTCAGGGCAAATTGAGTTTTGCTTCCGAACAGAGGATGTTGAAATATCTGGGTGTAAGGCCCGGTTCGGTTACGCCTTTCGGTCTGATTTACGACGAAGAGCATCATGTGCATGTCTTTTTAGATGAAAATCTTAAAAATGCTAACCGACTGAGTTTTCATCCGTGTATCAATACCGCATCGTTAATCATTACAAATGACGATTTTATCCGGTTTATGGACTATACTCAAAACCCTTACGAATGGGTTGAGAATGTGCAAATTTAATTTCGAAAACCGGCAATTGAAGACGTTTTGGCTAAATCTTTTTTTGAGGCCTTTTTTGATTAAGATTTGTAGGATTAAAAGATTAATCGGGATTCCCTGGTCAATTAATCCTACCAATCTTTAAATCCTATAAATCCTAATCGGGATTGCCTTCGGTCGCCACAACAGATTATTAAAAAAAGCTCGCCGCCTTTTTGGTAAAAGCTCGCCGCCTTTTGAATAAAAGCTCGCCGCCTTTTGAATAAAAGCCCGCCGCCTTTTTGGTAAAAGCCCGCCGCCTTTTTGGTAAAAGCCCGCCGCCTTTTGGATAAAAGCTCGCCGCCTTTTTACAGTTTGCATTAATTTTTGTTGTACACAAAAAAGCCCGAACGGTTTTTGTTTTCCGTTCGGGCTTTTGCAGACGAGGGGGGCGTTAATCTACCCTGTCGTACAGGTAGGCATTGTTTTCCCTGATGACGGGCACATTGGTAGCCGGGTCGGCGCTAAGCGTGTAGCGGGACATTTCCTGTTCCGGCGCTGCGTTATCGGTAGCGGTACTGTTCCGTTGCCGCCGCCAGATGGCCGGCTCTTTTTCCATCTTTTCCAAATCGACGTGTTCGTCGGTGAGTTTGGGGATATTATTTTTTTCCGCACTTTCCGCTTCATCCGGATACCTCCAGATCATCTGTTCCTGAACGGTCGATTTTTTTTCGCGTACGGTGATAACGCTTCTCCCCGATGCCATTTCCCCTGCAACTACTTGTTCCTCCTCAGGGAATTGCGGCAATAGAGAGATTCTTGTGGAGGGTGGTTTCCTTATTTCGGCGTTGTCGGGAAACTGGGTGGCCACGATGGTTACGCTCAATGCGTCGCCGAGCGTTTCATCGATAGCGGTACCCCATATCATTTCCGCTTTTCCGGCAGAACAGTTTACAAAATCGGTTATTTCGCTTATTTCATCCATCGTAACTTCACAGTCGTCGTTGCCCGAGGCGATGTTCAGCAGGATGCGTCCTGCTCCGGCGATGTCGTTATTGTTCAGCAGCGGGGAGTTGAGCGCTTCTTCCACTGCATTGCGGGCGCGGTTTTCGCCCGATGCCCTGGCAGACCCCATCACAGTGATACCTCCGTCGGTCATGATGGCGCAGACATCGGCAAAGTCCACATTGATAATCCCCGGCCGGGTGACGAGTTCCGCAATGCCCTTGGCGGCAATGGTCAAGACGTTATCCGCTTTTGAAAACGCCTGCGATGCCTTCAAATTACCGTACATTTCGCGAATTTTTTCGTTGTTGATAATCAACAGCGAGTCCACGTTATTTTTCAGTTCTCTGATGCCTTCCCGTGCCTGGCTGATTCGCCTGGGGCCTTCGAAATGGAAAGGGATGGTAACAATGGCTACCGTCAGTATGCCCATTTCCTTGGCGATACGTGCGATGACCGGTGCGGCGCCGGTACCTGTTCCGCCGCCCATGCCGGCGGTGACGAACACCATTTTGGTTTTGTGGAGGAGCATTTCGCGGATTTCGTCTTCCGATTCCAGCGCCGCCCGCTGACCTACCTCAGGTTTGCCTCCCGCGCCCAATCCTTCGGTTTGTCCTTTTCCCAGGTGTATTTTTATCGGGACAGGGCTTTTGTCCAACGCCTGTGCATCGGTATTGCAAATAATGAAATCCACGTTGTGAATCCCCTGTTCATACATGTAGCTTACGGCGTTGCCGCCGCCGCCGCCGACGCCTATGACCTTGATAATCGAATTTTGGCGTTCTTTATAAGCAAATTTTATGGTTTCTTCTTCCATGGCAGATAAAATGAATTTAGTGATTATGATTTAAAATTAAACTGTTTTCCGCCATTCCGGCGGTATATTGTTGAAGGAATGCCTTGATGCATGTTTCCATGTCGTTTTGAATGTGAGCGGTTTCCTGCCGTCCCTTCATATCTTGTGGATTAGCGTCGTGCAGCCGGTAAAGCCCGACGGTTTCCTTGCCGTCCCAGATCAGGACGAGGCCGTCTTTGTATATCTGGTAATAGCCGTTGGTATAATTGACGGCGAAGTTGGCCGGACAGGAGTTGCCGTTTGTGCGGCAGACGCGGGTGAGGTCGAATCCGAAGGCAAAGTAAGGCTCGTCGTAGCGGAGTATCCCCAGTACGGTAGGCATCACGTCTATCTGTTGCGCCACCTTCCGGTATTCCGGCCGGACTTCCGTATCCTTCGGATGGCCGGGAAGGTAGAAAAGAATGGGAATGGCGAAACCCTCATACGAAGGTTTGTATTCTTTGTGGACAATGCCGTTTACATGGTCGGACATCAGTACGAAAAGCGTGCTGTCAAACCACGGCTGCCTTTTTGCCGTTGCGAAAAAGCGGCGCAGGGCGTAGTCGGAATAGCGGATACAGCGATGGATGGGCAGCGTACCGGGGTCAAAGGTCGTTTCGTAGCGCTCCGGGACTTTGAAGGGATGGTGAGAACTGACCGTAAACAGCGTGACGAAAAAAGGTTCCCGCAGTGCGGTCATCTGCTGCGCCGTGAATTGCAGAAATTCTTCGTCCCAGATACCCCAGATACCGTCGTAGTCGTCGTTGTTACCGTATTCGTTCATGCCGAATTGCCGCTCGACGCCCATCATTCTGCAAAAAGCCCAGAATCCCATGGCGCTGTTGGGCTGTCCGCAGAAGAAAGCTGTTTCGTAACCTTTTTCCCTGAGCAGCAGCGGCAATCCCCTGACGGTGTTGTCGAAATGGGGCGACAGCACGAAAGGTTCCGGAATGGCGGGGATGCCTGCCAGCGCCGAGGCCAGCGCGTCAATCGATTTGCCGCCGTTGGCATAGGAATATTCAAAGGTCAGACTTTGGGAGGCGAGGGAATCGAGGAACGGCGTGTAACCTTTGTAAGCGCCGTCTTCCAGGTGGCGGTTGTAGAAACCGAAGTGTTCCTTGCCGAAACTTTCCATAATGATGACCATCACGTTCAGCCGCCGGAAAGAAGCGCTGCTGTCGGGCAGATGAACAGGCGAATAAATCCGTCGCATCGCCTCCTCGCCGTCAAAATATTTCAGTGGGACTATTCCCTTGCGGTGAAGCGTTTTGTACAGCGAAAACGGCGTATTGACCACGAGCGGCACATCGATCGGCTCGTATGCATACTCTCCTGCATTGCTTAGCGTGATAGGGCGCGTACTGTGTCTTATGCCTCCCCGCAAGCCGATTACAATAACGCCGGTACACAGCGCCATTACCGCAAGCCCTGTGGAATAATACGCCAGAGGATGGCGCAGGCGGATGGAACGCCTGTCGAAAAGACGTCCGTAGCACCACGCCATCAATGCCATCAGTGCAAAAAAGACAAGTACCAGATACCAGTTATCCGCAAAAGCCTGCAACAGTATCTTTCCGATTTCTTCGCCGTGCGAAAACTCCCCGAACACATTGGAAGTAGTGCGCCGCATCGTGAACCGGAAATAGACCGTGTCCATCAAATTGGCGGCAACCGCCGCGCCGTTCATGATCAGATAGAGATATTTGCCTATCCGCTGGTACGTTACGTTATACCTGAACTTGAACGGTATCAGAAACATGAAGAGGTAAGGGAGGTTGGTGTAGAGAATGGCGGTGGTATCGAACAGCAAGCCACCCGCGAAGATGGTCGCCATCTGTACAAAACTCCGGTCGCTGTAGAAATCGTCATTGTACAGCAGAAACACTACCCTGCAAAGCGTGAACAGCAGATAAACAACCAGTATCCGCTTGAAAAGCCGCATGTAAAGACTCTTGAACAATTGAAAGTTGAAAATTGAAAATTGAAAGTTGAGATAACGCAATATGTTGCTAAGGGATGCGAAATAAATAAGCTATAACAGTTTTCCGGTGTCCCGCAGGGACGACTCCTGTGGAGGGGGTATCCTAAGGACGGTGTAGGTTTCTCGACTGAGCAAAACCTGACACTGTCAAAGTCCCGCAGGGACAACACTTTATTAACCGTATGCTTTAGCTTACGGACGAGCAATCACATCAGCGAAAAGTCCCGCAGGGACGACACATCAGGAGTA
>JAISWE010000091.1 GCA_031271175.1 Bacteroidales bacterium
CTATATAAATTCTGGAAAATTTTTTTATTATGCGCGCGTGCGCGTATTAAGTTATGGTCTGCTCTCTCTCTCTCTCTCTCTCTCTCTCTCTCTCTCTCTCTCTCAATAACCGTACCAAACCATATATGGCCTGCATTACATGCCGATTTCACCTGATGGGAAAATCCCGTATTTTCGGACGTTTTTTTGCTAAAAAGACAACTGTTGCACATATAAGGTTCGTACCAAAATTTTTATGCGGCAAATATACAACATAAAAAAGCATTTTGCAAGTATTTTTGAAAAAAAAATGAAAAAAAATACTAACCATCTGAAACCATGACCCATAATTAACAACTAATCATTGGTGGTGATTTCTCGACTGAGCAAAACCTGACACTGTCAAAGCCCCGCAGGGACAACACTTTATTAACCGTATGCTTTAGCTTACGGACGAGCAAGCACATCAGCGAAAAGTCCCGCAGGGACAGCACTTTATTAACCGTATGCTTTAGCTTACGGACGAGCCATCACATCGGCGAAAAGTCCCGCAGGGACAACACTTTATTAACCGTATGCTTCAGCTTACGGACGAGCCATCACATCAGCGAAAAGTCCCGCAGGGACAACACTTTATTAACCGTATGCTTTGATCGGTGCGTAACATGAGTGTTTGAAATCGTTTTGTGTTTATAATTTGTGCGATATAATAGCACCTCAAAAAAAGATTTAGCCAAACCTGTCGAATATTCGATCTTTTATTGTAATTTTGCACATTCCGGAAATCATTTTTTCCGGTAAGAATAAACCGATGGTATGAAGAGTTTAAAAAGAAGAAAAGGAGTGTGGATAGCGGCGGCAGGTATGCTTACTGTTGCGCTGTTGTCGTTTGTCCGTCTTTCCGACCGCGATTTTCAGGTAATAAAAAATATGGATATCTTTTATAGCCTGTTTCGCGAAATCAATATGTTTTATGTGGATGATCCCGATCCCGACAACCTGATGAAAAAAAGCATTGAAGGCATGTTGGAAACGCTTGATCCTTATACCTCCTTTATTTCGGAGGAGAATATGGAGGATTACAAGGCGGTGACCAGCGGGCAGTATGGGGGAGTGGGTATCACCATTCGCGACATGGATCAAGTGATCACGGTGTTGGATGTTGCCCGCCGTTCGCCTGCCGACAAAGCCGGGATGAAGACGGGGGACATGTTGATGAGAGTGGACGACCAGTGGCTGACCGGCAAAACAGATAGCGAAGTGTTTGACATGTTGAAGGGAGTGCCTCACACCAAAGTGAAAATTGCCTACCTGCAGGCATTGACGAAAAGCGAGATCACTTGCGAACTGGTCAGGGAAATGATTCCGATTCCCAACGTACCTTATTACGGCATGTTGGATCATGCCAGCAAGACAGGTTATATCAGGCTGTCCAATTTTTCGGCGGAAGCCGGCAAAGAAGTGAAGAATGCGTTGCTCGACTTGAAAAACCGCTACCAAATCCAGTCGCTGGTGCTGGACTTGCGGAACAATCCCGGCGGACTGCTGGTGGAAGCGGTCGAAATAGTGAACCTTTTCGTGAAACGGGGGCAGGAAGTGGTGAGCACGCGGGGTCGCGTCAAACAATGGGACAATATCTACGCTACCCGCCACGATCCGGTAGATACCACAGTGGCGCTGGTGGTGATGGTCAACCGTGCGTCGGCGTCGGCGTCGGAAATCGTGGCGGGAGCCATACAGGACATGGACAGGGGAGTGATTGTCGGACAGCGGACATTCGGCAAAGGCCTCGTACAAACGACACGACCGCTGAGCTACAACACGCAGGCGAAAATCACCACCGCCAAATACTATATTCCCAGCGGCCGCTGCATCCAGGCGCTTGACTATTCGCACCGCGAAGAAGACGGTAGCGTGGGACACATCCCCGATTCGCTCATCCGGGAATACAAAACCCTGAAAACAAAACGTATCGTGCGCGACGGAGGTGGCGTCAGCCCCGACATCGAAGCATTGCCGGAAACGATGAGCCGCATTGCCGTAACCCTCTACGTCCGCAACCTGATATTCGACTATGCCACGCTGTATGCCGGCCAGCACGACTCTATTGCGCCGGCAGGAGATTTCGAACTTACCGATCGGGAATATGATGAATATGTCGCTTATTTGCAGGATAAATTTTTCGACTATCAGACGGAAACAGAATTTACCTTCCTCAAATTAAAACAATTGGCGGAAAAGGAAAAATACATCGAAGATGCATCCGCCGAATTTGATGCACTGTATGCCAAACTGTCCCACGATCGATTGAAGGACCTGGAAATACACCGCAAGGATGTAAAAAACTTGTTGAGCGAAGAAATCGCAGCCCGTTATTATTACAATGCAGGGAAAATCGCCAATTCAATACAAAAAGACACCCAAATCAAGGTAGCACTGGAAGTCCTCGGGGAAGAAGGAAAATACCACGCCATACTTCATCCGGTTGAATAACAGCACATATTGCCGTCGGCAATACTCCCTGTTTCATGTCTTGAAAGAATATTTTTTCGGAAACGAAAATAATTTTTAATTTTGCGTTGTCAAGTATCGTTTTTTTGTACTAAAACAAATATATCAAAATGAATTATTTTAAGCAGACAAAACTGTCGGTTTGTTTTTGGGCTGTTGCCGTTTCGGCAGCGGGGCAAGGTATTCCGGAGCAGCTTCGGTGCGAGCATCTGGACAGGCCGCTGGGAATTGACAATGCTTCGCCGCGCTTGTCGTGGATCATGAACGACAGCCGGCAGGGCGCCGTACAAAAAGCCTGTCGCATCCTTGTAGGGACAGACTCTACCGACGTAGTGCGGGGAAAAGGCGAC
The DNA here is from genome assembly GCA_031271175.1 of Bacteroidales bacterium. Classification (GTDB taxonomy): domain Bacteria; phylum Bacteroidota; class Bacteroidia; order Bacteroidales; family UBA4181; genus JAIRLS01. The sequence continues at coordinate 2,841 of JAISWE010000091.1, forward strand.
ATGTGGGACAGCCGCAAAACCGTTTCGGGCGACATGCTGTTCAGCTATCGCGGCACATTGTTGCTGCCTTTCACTAAATATTACTGGAACGTGCACATCTGGGACCAGTACGACCGGGAAACAACCTCGGAAGTGACCTCCTTCGAAACCGGCATGATGGAAATCATCCAGTGGCAGGGAGCATGGATCAGCGACCAGCACGACATCCATTACAAGCCCGCGCCGTATTTCCGCAAAACCTTTACCGTCAAGCGGAAAATAAAACATGCACGGGCGTATATCTCCGCAGGAGGGCTGTATGAACTCTACCTTAACGGGAAAAAAGCGGGAAACCACAGGCTGGATCCCGTATTTACCCGCTTCGACCGGCGGAATCTCTACGTGACTTACGATGTTACGCGGCATTTGCAGCAAGGCGGTAATGCCATAGGCGTCCTGCTGGGCAACGGCTGGTACAACCACCAGTCCATCGCCACATGGAACTTCGACCGTGCGCCTTGGAGGGCGCGCCCGACTTTCTGCCTCGACCTGCGCATCACTTACACCGACGGCAGCACGGAAGTCATCAGTACAGGACCCGACTGGAAAACATCCGGCGGATCGCTCGTTTTTAACAGTATCTACACCGGTGAACACTACGACGCCCGCCTCGAACAGCGCGGATGGAACACTGCCCTGTTCGACGACGCCAAATGGGAAAAAGTAACGCTAAGAGCGGCGCCATCGCAAAACATCGTGTCGCAGCAAATGTATCCTATCCGCAATGTAGAAAAAATAGCGGCCGTAAATTTCAAAAAATTGAACGATACCACCTACCTCTACGATTTCGGCAGAAACATTGCCGGCGTATGCGAATTGCGCATGGCAGGAAAAGCCGGTACGCGCATTCGCCTCAAACACGCTGAGAAAATCGACGCCGCCGGCCGTGCAGACCAGTCCAACATCGACGTTTATTACTATCCGCCCGACCATACGGATCCTTTCCAAACGGACATATACATCCTGAGCGGAAAAGGCGAGGACGTCTTCATGCCTAAATTTAACTACAAGGGATTCCGCTATGTGGAAGTAACATCGCCCATAGCGCTGAAACGCGATCAACTCACCGCCTGCTTCATGCACAGCGACGTGCCCGCCGTCGGCTTTTTGCAGACCTCCCATCCCCTGATCGGCAAAATCTGGCAGGCGACCAACAACGCTTACCTCTCCAACCTGATGGGATATCCTACAGACTGCCCCCAACGCGAAAAAAACGGGTGGACCGGCGACGGGCACCTGGCCATCGAAACCGCCCTGTACAATTTCGACGCGCTGACGGTGTATGAAAAATGGCTGGCAGACCACAGAGACGAACAGCAGCCCAACGGAGTGCTGCCCGATATCATCCCCACCGGCGGATGGGGCTACGGAATACACAACGGAGTGGACTGGACAAGCACCATCGCCATCATCCCGTGGGAGATATACCTCTTTTACGGCGACAACAAATTGCTGGCCGACTGTTATGAAAACATCAAGCGCTACGTGGACTACATCACGCTCAACAGCCCCTCCGGCCTCACCTCGTGGGCACGCGGAGACTGGGTACCCGTGAAATCCAAATCTTCGCTCGAACTGACATCCTCCTGCTATTATTACGCAGATGCCCTCATTCTGGCAAAAACAGCCGGTATCTTTGAAGTACAGGAGGACTATGACCGTTACATGGCGCTGGCGGAAAAAATCAAAAATGCCATCAATCATAAATACCTCAACAAGGAAACCGGTATATACGCAGCCGGTACACAGACGGAACTCAGTGTCCCGCTGATGTGGGGCATCGTTCCGGATGAACTGAAAGAAAAAGTCGCGCAAAATCTGGCCAAATCAGTGAAAAAAGAAAACTTTCACCCGGATGTCGGCGTTCTCGGATGCAAAGCCATCCTCAATGCCCTGAGCGAAAACGGACAGGCCGAAACCGCCTATCTGCTGGCCACACAGAAAACCTTCCCCTCGTGGGGATGGTGGATCGCAAACGGTGCTACCACGCTTTATGAGAACTGGGATATAAACGCCACACACGACATCTCGCTCAATCATATCATGTTTGGCGAGATAGGAGCATGGTTCTATAAAGGACTGGCAGGCATTCATCCGGATGAAACAGCCCCCGGATTTGCCAATATCAAACTGAAACCTCAGTTTGTAAACGGCTTGCATGACTTTTCGGCAACATTTCAGTCAGTGCGCGGTACCATCGAATCCAAGTGGAAACAGGAGAAAAACCTGACCTACTACACGGTTGTCATCCCTGCCAACGCCACCGCCGACTTGTATCTTCCCCCAAAAGTCCGTCCGGCAAAAGCTACCGTGAACGACGAACCGGTAAGGCTGAAAATAGATGCCGCCGGTTGTTACCCCTTACAGGCAGGTAGCTACAAGATAGAACTGACGGCGAACTGAAGCAGCGCCTTTGCGTAAAGACATATTGCCGCAGGTACCGGCCGGTCTTTAACTTTCTTCCTTATAATAGATTTTGTAGTACTGCATGTCGCGTTCGCCGTCGTATCCCTTTTCGATGAATTGACGGTTGCCGTGCACGTAGATATGGAAATTTTTGTCCAGTTTGATGACGCTTTTGTACACCCTTGCCTGTTTTTTTACGGCTGGGGCGGAAATTTCAAACTGTTCGTCGATTTTGATGTCGCGCTCCGATTCAAATTCCTCTTTGTAGTCCCTGAACGACTGCATGACTGCGGGCTGCTGCATCACCTGCTCCGTAAAATCGTCGACGGAGAAGGATTCGTTTTCCCTGAAAAACTGCATGGATTTGTTGAGCAAGTCGGCCTGGTCGGCTTTGTCGATACCGAAGTTCTCGGGCAGCCGTTCGGTGACAAACTGCCTGCACATGTCCAGACACTGTTCGGTTTTGTGGAAATCGTCGCACCTCCGGTTGATGTTCAGGAAACTGTCTCTCCAGTACGTCGCTTCGCCGCTCTGCCGCACGTTGTCCACTACCGACACCAGAAACCCGCGTTCTTTTTCCGTGTTGAAAATCAGGCACCCCTTGTCTAACCTGTTGATATTGATGCCGTCTTCGGATGCTATCTCGAAATTGTCGGCGCCGGGATATATTTTCAGGTAGGTTTCTTTCGATTCTGACTTGAACAGGCCTACGGCATCCGCCTGTTCACCGTCAACGATGAAGTTTTGCAGGTACACCACATAAAATTCGCCGCTTTTGATTTTCGGATGAACGGATTCTTCGTACAAGTGCCGTGCAATGTTCACGGACTGTTCGTAAAAAGTTTCCGGATGCTCGAAAATCTGGGACACAAAACGATATATCTCGTTGAGGTTCAAGTCGGATTCATGCGTCAGGTTAAAATACTCTTCCGATTTGAATGACGTCAGGAAATACTGCAACAGCAGGCTTTGAAGATATTCATTCACCTGAACCGGCGCCGCAGACAGTTTTATTCCCTCGTCCTGTGATTTGTTGCCGACCTTGTGCAGTATCAACGATTTGATGCTTACTTCTTCCGTATATAACATGTTCATTTAATTTTACCGGCAAAAGTAATACTTTTTCATTTCAGTTTTCATTGCCCGATTCATTTTTACCATCGGGAAAATTTCCATGGCGAAGAACGTCGTTAACTGCAAAATTCACACAATAGCCTACCTTCCCGCAGGACATACCTAACGGTAGACTCTCATCTGAAAGCCTGTCAGTAAAGAGATTCGCGCATCTCCCAGCTCTCATTCCGGCAGCCGGCTAAGATGGGATATCCTGCCGGCTGGGAACGTCCGAAACAGCGGTGTTTTTTTCCTTATTCCGCTTTTTTTTCGGCCACCGAATCGTAGATGGTGATGTCGGCGGGAGTCGATGCGCAGGCATTCAAAGTTTCCCCAAACTGTTTGAAATGTTCCGTCGCAAAATGCGCTTCAACGGCAGCCTGATTTTTCCATTCCTCAAAGAACAGAAATTTGGCGGGATCCGCGGGATCCTGAAACAGCGAGTAACTGATGTTGCCTTCTTCGGCGCGCGACTGTTCAATCAGCGATTGCGTAGCTTCGATAAATTCGGCTACCTTTTCGGGCTGGATGAACACCCGCGCACTGATGATCTTTTTGGGATCGGCGCTCTTGCAACATTCTTTTTTCTCCTGCGATCCGCAGGTCTTATTTCCCTGATTACAACAAGCGGTCATCAGGGCGGCCGCACAGAAAAACATGATGATCTTTTTCATGATACTTCATTTAATTTAAATTATACTTAACTTTAAAATTGATTAAATTTTTACACTGCAAAGTTAGGATTCTCTTTTGAAGAAACCAAAAATATCTTTTATTTATCAGGCATCATATTAGTAATATTTAAAAGGCATAAAGATGACGGTTGGGGGATCAGGACTTGCGCTTGAGCAAGACCAGCAAGTTGGGCGACCCGCTCGAAAAATGAAATGCTGGGGTTAACTTCGAAATTTTTAGGGAATGATTCGAAAAGAGATGGAGCAAATTATCAAAAGGCGCTGGCGGTCGTCCGCCATACGGTTAGCTGCTCCTTTGCCGCCCTCACAGCTTCTGTTTGGCGCTTTTGTTCTCGGCATACATTGCGCTTTTACTCTGCTTTTGACTGAACGTTCAGTCAAAAAAAATGATGGCGCCAAGGAACAACTTTTATTTTTATCTGCCAATTTTTTTGCGTACTTCGAGTACGGTAGTAAGCGCGACGGGGTGGGCTTGATTTTTATCACTTGCGCTTGGAAAACCCAAGTTTTTCATGTACCTTTCCTCTGTAAAAAAACTTTTTTCATTTGCACGCGCTTGGAAAAACGAGATTTTTCATCTAATTTTGCCGTCAATACAATTTCATAAAAAATGACCGTTCGGGATATTTGCACATGTTTGGAAGAATTTGCACCGCTGGCGTTTCAGGAGTCGTGGGACAACAGCGGGCTGGCGGTGGGTTGGCCTCAGCAGGAAGTGCGAAAAGTACTGATCACCCTTGATATTAACGAAGCCGTGGTGAAAGAAGCCATGGCATGTGGCGCACAGATGATTGTCGGCCATCACCCCGTAACGTTGTCGGGTGTGCGGCGTCTCACCGGCGCCGACGAGGCGGAACGAACGCTAATGGCTGCCGTCGCCGGGCAGATAGCCATTTATGTGGCGCATACCAATATGGACACGGCAGAGGGAGGTGTGAGCCACCGGATGGCGCAAAAGCTCGGTTTAAGCAATATACGGGTCTTGGCCTGTCGGGGCAATACCCTGCAAAAGCTGGTCGCCTACATTCCCAAAGCCTTTCTTTCCGAAGTACGCGAGGCCTTGTTTGCTGCAGGCGCGGGACATGTCGGGAACTACGACTGTTGCGGTTTCGAAACAGAAGGCAACGGTATGTTCAGAGCGTTGCCCGGTACAAATCCTTTTGCGGGAAAGCCGGGCGAACGGCATACCGAAGCGGAAATCCGTTTTGAAACGGTATTTCCTTCCCATTTACAGTCAGGAGTCATTGCCGCCCTGCTCAAAACCCATCCCTACGAAGAAGTGGCCTATGATATTTACGGGTTACGGAACAGCCACCAACAGACGGGGCTTGGCGTCACGGGATGGCTGCCGGCACCGGTGGACGAACAGGCGTTTTTACGGTTGCTGAAAGAAGTTTTTCACACGCCTGTCCTGCGTCATACCTGCCTGCGCGGGAAAAATATCCGAAAAGTCGCCCTGTGCGGGGGAAGCGGCAGTTCTTTACTTCCCGATGCACTGTCCAGCCGTGCCGACATTTATGTAACCGCCGATTTTAAATATCATCAGTTTGCCGATGCCGGAAAAGATATTTTAGTGGCTGATATAGGGCATTTTGAGAGCGAACAGTTCACAAAAGAAATTTTTTATGATATACTTACAAAAAAAAATCCTACTTTTGCAGTTCAATTTTCACAAGTAAATACCAATCCAATAAGCTATTTGTAATATTATGGTTGCAGAAAAGAATAAGACCACCGAGATACAGGAAGTGCCTGTCGAAGAAAAGCTCAAAGCTTTGTATGAATTGCAGCAGGTACATTCCGAAATAGACAAGATCAACATCCTGCGCGGCGAGTTGCCTCTGGAAGTACAGGATCTGGAAGACGAGATAGCAGGTTTGCATACCCGTATCACTCATTTTCAGGATGAAATCAAGCAACTCGGCATATCCATCAACGGAAAAAAGAGTGAAATCAGCGCCGCACAGGGCTTGATCGGCAAGTATCAGGATCAGCAGAACAACGTCCGTAACAATCGAGAATTCGAGTCCCTGTCGAAAGAGATAGAATTTCAGACACTGGAAATAGAATTGTGCGAAAAACGGATTCGCGAGTTTACGGCACAGATAACCGAGAAGCAGACCGCCATCGACACTGCCAGAGAAACGTTGAAAGACCGCGAAGCGGAAGTTAAAAACAAGAAGTCCGAATTGTCGGAAATCACTTCCGACACCGAAAAGGAAGAGAAGATGCTGAAGAAAAAAGCGGAAAGCATAGAAGCGCGTATTGATCCGCGTCTGATTGCCGCCTATAAGCGCATCAGGAGCAACGCCCGCAACGGACTGGCAGTAGTTACCGTGCAGCGCGACGCCTGCGGCGGTTGTTACGCCAACATACCGCCACAACGACAGTTGGACATCCGTTCGCGCAAAAAAGTAATCGTATGCGAATATTGCGGACGCATCCTGATGGATAATCTCGAAAATTAAGCCTTTGCCAACAATTACAGGCATAGGATAAAAAAATCACAAAAAAATGAAACATAACGAAGCATCACGCCGGACTTTCTTAAAAAAAGCGGCCGTTTTATCTACCGTGGCAGGTTCTTTTCCGTCCATTCTGACAGCTCGCGCCGATTCGGGCAACACCATCGCCCATCGGCAGGCAAGTGCAAACGAACGGGTCAATCTTGCCTGCATCGGCTGTGGCAACCAAGGCGCAGAAATCATTGAAGCATTCAACAAGACAGGCTTAGCCAACATCGTGGCGCTGTGCGACGTCGATCTGGAAGCGCCGCATACTGCCAGGATACTGGAAAAATATCCCCAAGCCAAACGCTTTCGGGATTTCAGGGTGATGTTCGACCAAATGGGCAACGAAATCGACGCCGTATGTGCGGGTATCCCCGACTTCGCCCATTTTCCGGTCGCCATGCTTTCCCTGTCGCTGGGCAAACACATATATGTGGAAAAGCCCATGGCAAGGACATTCTACGAAGCAGAACTGATGATACAAGCTGCAAAGAGACACAACAAAGTAGTCACGCAGGTCGGCAATCAGGGACATTCCGAAGCCAATTACTTTCAGTTCAAAGCATGGAAAGACGCGGGCATCATCAAAGACGTATATGCGGTAACCGCCCACATGAACGGCGACCGTCGCTGGCACCCCTACGATCCCGCTATCCGCAAGTTCCCGGATGCACAGCCCGTCCCCTCCACTCTGGACTGGGACACATGGCTGATGACCTCCATGTACCACGATTTCAGCGACAAGTTCCATTACGGCAACTGGCGCGGCTGGTACGACTTCGGCATGGGCGCCCTGGGCGACTGGGGAGCGCATATCCTCGACACGATACACGAATTTCTGGAACTGGGACTGCCCTACGAAGTGGAACCACTGAAACTGGAAGGACACAACGATTACTTCTTTCCGAAAGCATCAACCCTCCTTTTCCGTTTCCCGAAGCGAAAAAAAATGCCGCCCGTCGATATTACCTGGTACGACGGGGTAAAGAACATACCGGCTGTTCCCGAAGGATATGGAACACTGGCGCTTGATCCGAACATTCCACCTGTGGCAGGCGGAAAAATTCAGCCGTCCAAACTGCCGCCCGGAAAAATCATTTACAGCAAAGAACTGACTTTCAAAGGAGGGTCGCACGGCAGCACGCTCAGTATCATCCCCGAAGAAAAAGCCAAAGCGATGGAATCCAAACTGCCGGAAGTTCCCCAAACGACCTCCAACCACTATGCCAACTTCCTGCTGGCATGTCAGGGACGGGAAAAAACCCGTTCGCCGTTTGAAATCAACGGCGTATTGAGTCAGGTATTCTCGCTCGGCGTCATGGCACAACGGTTAAACACGAAAATCCTGTTCGACCGGACTACCAAAACCATCACCAACAACGCATTCGCCAACGCATGGCTGACACAGGCGCCACCCCGCAAAGGATGGGAAGAATATTATAAATTGTAACCGGACATGGGCATATTATCTATCAGGCCGAAAACGGAATGCCTCTACGATGAAATATCGCTGGGCGAGGTGATGCTGCGGTTTGATCCGGGTTACGGACGCATCCGCACCGCACGCCGGTTCGACGTGTGGGAAGGCGGCGGCGAATACAACGTTGCCAGAGGGCTGAAAAAATGTTTCGGGCTGAAAACGGCAATAGTAACCGCTTTCGTCGATAATGAAGTAGGACGGCTCGCGGAAGACTTCATCATGCAAGGCGGCGTGGATACCTGTTTTATCCGGTGGACGGCTTTCGACGGCGTAGGACATGCCGCCCGCAACGGTTTGAACTTCACCGAACGCGGCTTCGGCATACGCGGAGCCAAAGGAGTGTCGGACAGAGGCCTCACGGCGGCTTCGCAACTGAAAAAGGGCGACATCGACTGGGAATATATTTTCGGAAAATGCGGCGTAAGATGGTTCCATACCGGCGGCATTTTCGCCGCCCTGTCGGCAACAACGCCCGAAGTAGTGATCGAAGCCGCGCAAACAGCCCAAAAATACGGCACCATTGTATCCTACGACCTTAACTATCGTCCGTCGCTGTGGAAAGCCATCGGCGGAAAAGCCGAAGCGCAAAGCGTCAATCGCGAAATAGCCCGCCACGTGGACGTGATGATCGGCAACGAAGAAGATTTTACAGCCTGTCTGGGACTTGAAATAGAAGGCGCCGACGAACAACTGACAACACTGGATGTGTCGGGCTACCAAAAAATGATTGCCACAGCGGTGAAACAATATTCCAATTTCAAGGTCATCGCTACCACCCTGCGTACCGTACATTCGGCTACCGTTAACTCATGGAGCGCCATCTGCTGGGCAAACGGCTCATTCTACGAAGCAACGCGCCGCGACAGCCTCGAAATCTTCGATCGCGTGGGAGGCGGCGACAGTTTTGCCTCCGGACTGGCTTACGGATTCATCACTTTCAACGATCCGCAGAAAGCCGTTGAATACGGAGCGGCTCACGGAGCGCTCGCCATGACCACTCCCGGCGACACGTCGATGGCTACGCTCGAAGAAGTGGAAAAATTAGTGAAAGGCGGCGGAGCAAGAGTGGACAGATAGGAACCGGAGTGCCGTCTCTTCCTGACGGCGACGCCTCTCCCCCACTCCATTCTTCTGCGGGTTTTATTTTCAGTTCTCGTTGGGAATACGGTACATAATACCTTCCGGAAGTACGGCAACCGTAATCCCAACTCTGGGAAAATCGACCTTATTATAGGAAGAAATACGCGGCTCGACATAAAAAACTTCATTGTTTTCGGGATAAGGCAAATATGGCGCACTCCCTATCGGATACGTATCCGTTGCATTTCTAAACCAGTTAAATGAAACTTCTTCACCGGCCGGATTGTTCCTCAAGCACAATTGGTAGGGCATTCCTTTTTCCGCATAAAAGTGGTCGCAACAACTTTCGACAATATAGATGTAAATCTTCCCTTTCCTTGTCAGTTCGTGGCATTTGACGGCATATTCCATTGCTACCACGCCGAGAGGATAATTGTAGGGGGCGATATAAACAAGACTGTTGGTAGCCGTATCAATCCTAACGCTACCCCAGTCGCTGCCCGGAGGCGTAGTAAGCGTGAAATCGGCCGAACTGAGATGAAAGGGGCGACAGCGAGACAACAAGCGGTCGTTGCCCAGTATGTCGAGCAGGGCAGTTTGTCGCTGGACTACCGTATATGCGTCGTCGCGGAGGATATAGTTGCCTATTTCCGCTATATTGTTGGCAGGGAAGCACTCTTCGAAAAACAGAAGGAACAGGTCGGTGGTTTTGTTGAAAGTGGAATCGGTCACGCGGATGGTGTAATTATCGGCCATGAAATCGGGAATGGTGTCTATCTGGTAGCGGAGCAGCGGAGATGTTTCTCCGGGCGCAAGGTCGATTCCCAGGTAGATTTTTCCGCTATAGCCTCTCGGCACATAGCCCGTGTCGCCCCTGAAGACGGTGATGGGCGTTTTAGAAGGCAACAAGGCATTGCCCACATTCTTTACCTTGAACGTCAGTTGCTGGCCGAAAGAATCCACCTCAACATTGAAGATAACGGCGTCGGGCAATGGTACGATGGGTTTCAGGACGCCGTTGAAGTCGGCCGATTTCACGGCCTGGGTGATGGTGTTATTGAACAGTTTGGTTTTCATCGTATCGGAATCACTCAGCCGGTAGGCAAACGAAAGCGGATGCAGGTTTTTCCGCGGCGTGGTAAGGTCTTCGTTGATTTTCAAGGGAGAATACATAAATTGGTTCCATACTCCCAGCGCAGGCGCGAATTTGCTTGAATTTTTCTCATGACTTATCACACAGATGAATCCGCGGGCATCTTCGTCCTGGTCGGTACCGAGCAGAACGATGTCCGCACTGCCGTCTTTGTCAATGTCCGTCACGATGGGATATTCAAAACCGGTAAAAGATTTGATGGGTTGTTTGAACTTGACCACATCGCCCACCGGTTCGGTAATTTTTACCACCGGTTTTGATGCCGAGATGACGCGCAGCGACGTTTCGTCGCGATAGCATATTTCCTGCGTTCCGTCATAGTCGAAATCGAAGAGGGTAAATCCCGTATTCAGAGAGCGGTCGCTGTGTTCCAGCATGAACGATACTTTCAATTTTTTGGCGAGGTCTGTTTCGTCTTCGTCCCATGTCCAACTCATCAAGGCTCCGGCGGCGTTTTTATAGGCATCGGGGACAGCATTGGACGTACTGCCGGAAGTGTAGTTGTGGGTATAAGTATCTCCTGCGGGAATACCTATGCCGCGTACATTCGGATGCATGGGTATGACGGCGCTGACGCTTGTCGTATTGCTGGCGGAAGTGGCATAAAAAAGCGGCCCTAACAGGGATATTTCCGGGAATTTTTTCCCGTTTTGCATTCTTCCGTCAATGTCGCCGATATAGACGTAGGAAAGCGAGCCTTCCCTGGCGCGGAAGGAGAAAGGCACTTTCACATCCGCGAGCAGGACAGGCGGCTGCTGCTGCCGGTCGGATACGGGAACCAGCTGGCCGGAAGCATTGATTTCCGCCAAGCCCGGATTCCATACCTTGATGCTGATTTGTCCCTTGTAGGCGGTGTTGAATGTGGCAGGAGGGTTGTCCTGAAAATCAAATGCCACCACCACAATTTCGGGTATGCCGTCGTCGTTGATATCGGCCACGCCGGTGTATCCTTCGCCGATCATCAGGGCTTCGTAGAACGCCGTTTTGTGGTCGGCTGATTTCACACTGAAGGTCTTGCTATGCAAGTCGATATCATAATAGACTTTTCCCCCTGCGATAATTTCCATATTTCCATCGCCGTCGAGGTCGTACACAAAGGCGAAGTTGATATTTCGGTCGCCGGGTCCTCCGACGCTTTCATCCTGATGATCCCAGAAGGTAGTGCGCCGGTTGCGTCCCGTATAGGCATAGTCACGATACCCTGTAATCGGCTGGTTCACGGCGTTCCATCCGTCGAGAAGATAGTTCACATGCGGTTGCAGGGGTTCCAGTTCCATGATGAGCCGGCCGTCGACGGCATTAAATATTTTGTTATAAACGATGATTTCAGGCGTTCCGTCGGCGTCGATATCCACTACCTGCGGAAGAGGAGCGGCTTTGATAAACCGTTTGTCCGTGTTGTCGTCGTAGCGGGCGTTGCTTGTCCATTTGCGGGTGAGCCGCAGGGGAGAATCCTTCGCCAGCATTGAGACGGGAAGCATCGTATTCCCGTTCACTTCGTAGGAAATCAGCCGTTTCCGGTCGGCATCGCCTGTCATGTGTCCTCCTGCATAGTAATCATATCCCGTGGCAACGATGATTTCCGCCCTTCCGTTGCGGTTGGCATCAACCAGCGCCATCCACGAAGGGGTATTGTGCGTGGGGTCGCGCACATCCCACTCCATCGGCAGTTTGTAGCGAACTACTTCCTCGCCTGTCTGCCCGTTCAGGATACAGATGTGCGTTGCTTTGCACCAAAGGTTTCGCGCTACATTTCCTCCGCCCCCGCCGTCGTTCTCCTCGCTCTCCATGGAACGGATACCTATCGTCACGATTTCCGGCTTTCCGTCCCCGTCGAGGTCGCCCGCCAACGGTATGGTAAAGCCGTCGTAACGATAGCGTTTCCCGTTCACCGTGCGGGAAAAGTATTTCTGTTCCGCCTTGAAGAGTACCGTATTCATTCCCCGATAACAGAGCAGCATGGAAGGATCGATGATACTGGGAGGCATTTCCGTATTGACGATGATCACGGCAAGGATGCCCGTTTTGACGATACCGTTCACTTTCACGCTGTAAGTCATCTCAACAGGAAAGCCTACCGTTCCCAAATCCGGATGTGTGGGCGATCCGGGTAAGGTGCGCGGATGAAAGAAAAACATGTAACTGGTTAACGAATCGCTGGACATTTCACCTATTTCGGGCTGCTTCCGGACGGCAAAGTCTCCCCATGTGTTGACCGTATCCGGGGTATCATATTTCACGTATTGTCGCATATCAATGCTGTATGACGGTTGCAGTCCCGATGCGGGATCATAATAAATGACCATTTTGTTTTTCTCGATGCGGTGTTCGCCGCGGTCATAGGATCCGACGGAAATGGACGGAGGTCTTTCTTTCCCGCGCTGGTCGTATGTCAGATAGCTGCCGTAACCGGTAGCGGAAGCTTTGCCGCCGCTGCCCAGCAGGGGGATGGAATCCTCCCGCTCCAGTACGGCATGAACGCCGGGACTGTACGACAGAACGGTATCGATATAGTTTATCGCCGGCTCGTCCAGCGAGATTCCCGCATCAATGTCGGTTTCATAAAAACGGTCGTTGAAGATATTGCGTGCAACAGCGCCCGTACTGCCTGTGATAGCGCCGTTTATCAGCAAATTGTTCCTTATGACGGAGTGCAAACCCAAATAGGCGATACCGCCGGAGCGGTAAAAGGTATTGTTGATGATTACGCCATAATCCGCAGCGTTGATGGCGCATACGGTTCCGGAAGCGGAATAGGAATTGTCCGAAAAGGTATTGTTAATCATTATTCTGCTGGAGGAGACATTGCCGGCGCCGAGGCGAACGATATTTTTGTCCGTATGGGAAGTGATGAGGCGGTTGTCGGATACGGTAGTACCGGTCATGATAAAATGCTCCCCTAAAAATTCTATCAGCGATGTCAGGTTACCACCCTTCAAGCTGTTATTGTCGATAATACAACGATTAAAACTCAGCGACCCAACGGGAAAAGAAAAAAGATACTTGACAAAATCGCCGGAAATTTGATTTTCCGTAAAACGACATTCCGTAAAGGACATGCTGCCGAGAGCCGTACGGCAAGAAAAAAGCCCGTAATTATCAACAATACTTTTGGAATTGTTTCTGAAGATACTGTTTATAGCCGTGAAGGAACTGACCGATGCGATTCCCGCCACGCCGCTCCGGGTGGTACAGTTCTCAATAATACAATCCTTCAGGGTGAAGGATGCATTAGGGTTTTTCAGGTAGAACAGATATTCATAAATGCCTGAAGTGGTTTTCCATTCCGACAGGACGGATGCGGTAAAGTTTACGGTGGCGTTGACAGCATAGGTTTCTATCACCCCGTAATTTCCATTGTTTTGAATACTGCATATTTTCGAACTGTCTGTCTTTACGGTCGAATACTGGTAAAGCGCCATCAGCGGGTGTCTGTAGCTGCTGATGTTCCCGATACTGTCGGCCACCAAATTCAGGCGGCTATAGGCTCCCACCGTGAACAGGGAACTGTAGCCCGTATCGAAATTGTCCGTCGAAGAAAAATCGACAATGGCAAGATGGGACAATGTTACGGTGAGCGGAGAACTTGACGTGGAAGCAGGCAGTGTGAGGAATCTGGTTTTGTACGATCCCTTGGAAGCACCTTTTATCATCACTTCGCCGTTTCCGTAAGGACGGAACACTGCCGTCAGTCCATTGACCGCGTTGGGCGTTGTGTTGAAACTCAGACCCGCCGTAGCGGTAGTACCCTCCGGCATATAGTAAACGCCCGGCAGGAACCATACATCCAGGCGGTTGCCCTTCGAGGCTACCGTATAACTCGACAGGTAACTGCGCAAAGAAAGCAAACCGGCAGCATTGCCGGGAGAACTTCCGTTTCCGGAACCAAGGGCTGCCGGGGCGACATAGTAATCCCCTCCCGTCACTTTCAGCGGAAAAAACATCAGTAAAATCATTGTCAGTCTCTGCAGAAAGACATTAAATTGATGTCCGCTTTTTTTTAAATGAAAAGACATCATTAAGTATCTGTGTTAAAAATACATCCTTTTTAATTCGCACAAAGATTATGCCGTTTTTGCATTTTAGCAAAGAACGCATTCTCCCCTCTTCGAAAGTTGCATTTTTTACTATTTTTACCCTTATTCGCCGAATATGAAAATTTATTTCCACAGTGAAGCAATATCCGCTTCACGGCCTGAGCGCGAATTAAGAATTACGAATTAAGAATTACGAATTACGAATATTCACTAATCACTATTCCCTAATCCCTAACCCCTATTCCCTATCCTCTATTCCCTATTCACTATTTTAATCGTTTTCGTTTTGCCGTCTTTTTCCAGTCGAAACAGGTAGAGACCTGTCGGCAGGTGTTCCAGATGGATGGTTTCATCGGCGGCGGTCAGCTTTTGGGTGTGGACAAGTGCGCCGGTGGACGTGAACACTGTGAGCGTGCAGCCTTCCGCACCGACGAGGTGCAGCGTACCCCTGAACGGGTTGGGATAGGCGGAGATGTCTGCTTTCAGGGTCTCTCCCACGCCGGTGGACGTTCCCGACGTGTTTACCGTTACCGCTGCCGTGTTGCTCGCGGCGGTAGCGGTTTGCGTGCCGCTCACGCTATTGTTGGTATTGGTAACCACCACGTAATAGTACGTTGTCCCGGCTGTAGCCGTCGGAGGCGTGTACGCAACGTCTGTCGCGCCGGTGATGGGCGTGCCGTCGGTGTTGCTGTCGGTCGTGTTGCGGTACCACTGGTAGGAGAGCGTGCCGCCGTCCGAGACGGAGGCCGTTACCGTGAGCGCCGTTGCCGTTGCACCTGCTGCGTAGGTCGCCGGTTGCGGATGAGCGGTGATGGCCGGCGTTTGCGCGGACGCGCCGGTGGTAAAGCTGTGCGTGTTGTCGGCGGTCATCGTGTTGCCTGCCGCGTCCTCGAAGCCGGAAATGTTCACCGTATATGCCGTGCTGTTGGTAAGCCCGCTGTACGCAACCGTGAACACCGTATTGCCGTCAGACCATGCGCCGCCCGTGAGTGCGGAGAGGCTGTTAAGCTGAACCGTGCCCGCCGCGCCCTCGTCCATCGCCTCGCTGAACGTGATGACGACGTTGCCGCTCGTAGCCGCGTCCGTG
>JAISWE010000136.1 GCA_031271175.1 Bacteroidales bacterium
TCCTTTCCGCAGCCGGAAAGATACCAGCCAAGGACAGCGACAGCTACAATTACTAAACTCTTGGTTTTCATTTTTGTTTAAATTTAAAATTATTAAAAAAGATTTATTAAGAACTACTAAGGGGTCATTTGTCCGAAAAGGGTGAATTCTCCGATAGCTATACCTCCTGAAGTCGCCGTTTCGCGGCATGATTTCAGTATCCGCACGCGCACATACCGTACCGGCACGTAGGGGTTGGGTAATTCGGCGGTGGGCGCTATCTCGAAGAGCGGCCCTGCGCTGGCAAAGGCCACGTTGGGATTGGGTATTAGCGGATGGTTAGCGTAATGCTCATAACCCGGCGGCAGGTCGAAAATGGCGGGCGGATCCGGAAACCTGTAGCGGCCGAGTTTGATCCAGTCGCCGGACAGCAGGTCATCTGCCGGCGCCGCTTCGCCGGAGCCATACAGTTCGAACTCCCGCACAGCATCGCCGTCGTACTCATACTCGGCCCGATGATGCAACCGGAAAGAACTCAAAATAGCCCTGCATTGCAGATCCACCGTAAAGATTTGCGGAAACGGGGCGTTGGCAAATGTGGTGAACCCCTTCAAAGGCCAGGCAGGAAGCCAGAAATCGTCCCATAGCATACTTATCGGGCCATAGTTTCCGTTTCCCGGCAGCACGGCTACATCCGAAGGCAAAGGGTGTTCTGCGTAGGGTTTGGGGATTTGTTGCTCAAAATAGGGCGTCAGCTCTTTGGTGAGCGTGGCCGATTTGTTGTCCCACCGGTCGCGCAGATATACGGAATAGGTGGCCTTCACGGCCGGCAGTCCTTTGCAGGTAACCTGTCCCTCAGGCTCTTTCGTATAGAAGGTTTCCACGAGTTCCATCACGCCGTTGCCAACGGTGTCTGCCATCAACACAATAGCCAGCGTCGCCTCGGAAGGATTGGTATAAAAAACCTTCACGCCGCTGAACGTCTCTATCAACTCCAGTGAAGCAAAAACATCCACCACCGGCGGCGTCAGTGTTTGTATGGTTTTTGCCGTCGGCGCCGATTCTTTTTCGTTTCGGCCTACACTGTAGAGATAGACCGTGTAGTTACCCGCTTCGCCAAATCCCTGCACCCTGACGGTATCAGAATAATACGACGTTTTTGCCGATATTTTCACGCCGGGGCGTATCTCGTATTCCAGTTTCACATACAATAAATTGGGATCGTCCGGCAGCGTATATTTCAGCAATGCGCCTCCCGGAAGCGGCGTTACCTGTACTTCATCCGGATCAACAGGCGCGGGCGCGGGCGCGCTCCGGTCTATGAGGTCCAACGGACTTTCTTCCTTGCAACTGCTTACGCCAACAAGCAACAACATCATGACATATACTATCTTTTTCATTATCTTCAATTTAATTATTAATTATTAATTATTAATTATTCACTATTCTACCATCCTATATTTTGTACTAATTTGCTATTCACCGTGATATGGCTGCTGTTGATCGGCCAGAAATAGTCCTTGAGGCCGAACTGTTGTGTGAACAGTGTTTGAACCCTGTAGAAATAGGCCGACTGCGACTGTTTCCAGTCCCACCCTTCGATTCTTCCGTATAAATCAGGAGCGGTTGTCCACCTGCGGAGGTCCCAAAAACGTTGTCCTTCAAAACACAGTTCTATACCGCGTTCCTGCCGGATAATGCTACGCAATCCCTCTTGTGTGGCATATTTGGTGTTACCGGTATAAGTGTCCCAGCAATATTTCACTCCTTTCAATCCGGCGCGCTCCCTTACCTTGTCCACATATACCAGCGCATCCTCACGGTTTTTTCCTGTATTTGCAGCTTCGTTCAGCGCTTCGGCATAGAGGAGGTACAGGTCGCTCAGGCGGAACATTGGCCAGGGCGCCCACACAATGCTGTAATTGGTATTGGTGATCTGATGGTTTTCAAAATGGATGTATTTTTTGGGGAGGTAAGCGGTGACCGGTCCCGCTCCTATCATGGTGTTCCCGCTCAATCCTCCCATTTTGAAATCGGTGTAAAACAAATCTTCGGTATCATCATATTTTCCATGTCCGTACCAGATACCGCCATCGAACCCGATCCATGCGTAAAAGCGCGGTTCCCGTTCGAAGTGCATGTTCACGGTCACTTCGCCTGTCTTTACATATAATTCTTCCGAAGCGGCCGCCGTTCGCAGGTTATACCGCTGACTGTACCGCCATGACAGCGTATTGTCTTCGTCAATAGGCACGCCGTTTTGGGAATAAAACATCTCCACGATTTTCAGGGGGACGCCATATACATTTCGTACATCCGACTGCTGGCGAATGCTCGGATCAATGGTGGTAAAGGCCGCCGCCGCATTGACTTCTTCAATTCTGCTTTGGGTATTTGCCCAGATGATTTCCTCGTTCCATTTTTCGTTGAAGGCATTGCGCAGGCTCATCTGCGTCATGATGGTATCGGTGAGTTGATAACGGGGATTGCCCGGGTATTCATACAGCCTGATACCCGCCGCCTCGCAAGCCTGTACGGCTTTTTCGCAAGCATCGAGGGCGTCCGTCCATTTTTCCGGCATGTAGGTTTGGTTGAACAGTGGGGCGTCGTCGCCATGATTATGCAAGGTGGCCTGCTGCGTATTGCCATTGAACAAAGGACTTGCCGCCGTGACCAGCACTTTGGCTTTCACCGACAGGGCGATAGCTTGCGTGATCCGCCCCAGTTCTTCCGTTTTGTTGGTGATGTCAAGCGGTAATGCAGGCGTCGCCTCGTTAATCAGTTGGACAATGTAATCGACACACTCGTCCACCGGTGCGCGTGCCACGCGCACCTCGTCCACCCCCGCGCCGATCGGCAGGTTTTCCCTGATAATGGGCACAGGGCCATACATCTGCAACAGGCAGAAATGGTACCATGCTTTCATGAATTTGGCTTCGGCTATCCATTGATTCCGTTCCCATGCCGGCAAATCGGGGACAGTTCCCACATTTTCAAGGAAAATATTGCAATCACGTATCGCCTGGTAATACTGGCTCCAGTAACTGAGCAGCGTATTGGTGGCATTCTGCTGTCCCCGCGCTATTTTAGCGCCGTCGAAACTGAACCATATATTTTGTTCCGACTCGATCAGCCAGCATTCATCTCCTCCCAGAATAGCAGGATCCAGGGCCGGGTGCCCATTGCGCATCATGTACGAATAACAGGTGTAGAGGTATTTCTTTGCCTGAACGCGCATGGAAAAGGCGTTCTCCAAACGGCTGACGCCCTCGGGCACTACATCCAGGTACTCGTTGCAAGCCGGTAAGCCGCACAGTGCGAATAAGCCGGATGCGCATATCATATAACGAATGATTTTCACCTGTATATACTTTTTCATATTTTTCATTTTTGCTATTTTTACCATTTTAATTAAAGGATAGATTCACGCCTATGTTAACCACTCTTTGGATGGGATACCCTAATCCTTTGCCTGCCATTTCCACATCCCACAGTTTGAATTTGCTCCACAGGAAAAGGTTGGTGGCGTTCACATAAAACCGCAGGGTTTGTATCCTGAATTTCTGTTGCCATTTACCGGGGAGGGTATATCCTATCTCCGCCTGCTTTAACCTCAGGAAAGCGCCGTCGCGCATGAACCATGTGCTGGTGGGGGTATTGTTTTCATTGATGGTGGGGCTGAGGCGGGGCCAGAGGGCATATACATTCTGGTCTGCCTCCGACCAATGGCTGTCGGCATACGCTTGCAGTAATTGTGTCTCGCCATAAAACGGAGCGGTACTGACCGCATCCATCCAGAACGATTCGTTGGCCGCTCCCTGGAAAAATACGGAAGCGTCCCACCCTTTGTATCCGACCGAGAAGCCGAAGCCGAAAACGATTTCCGGGACGGTGGGGTTGCCAACGGGTACCATGTCAATCTCCGTTATTTTTCCGTCGTTGTTGACGTCGATATATTTGATGTCGCCGCCACCGTAAATATCAGTGCTTATTTCCTGTCTCGGCGCATTGGCTGCTTCCGTATCGTCCACAAACAGCCGTTCGGCAATGTAGCCGAATTGCTGGTAAATGGGTTTTCCTGTGCGGTAACGCCACAGTTCGTCATATTGCGGCTCTTCATATACATGGTATTTGCTTGTCGCATAAGTGAGATTTCCACGCGCCGACATCCAAAGGTCCTTATGCCAGCTTTGCTGGTATTCCAGGCTCAGGTCCACGCCGTGGCCTGTGGCCTCGCCCACATTAGCCCTGTTAGGCGCCGACAAGCCCATGGTGGCCGGGATAGAAGCCCTGTCCATCAGGATATTCCGTCGATGCTCCGTAAAATATTCCGCAATGATATTGACTTTCTCCCACAATCCCAATTCCAGCGCCATGTTCTGTTTGACGGCCGTTTCCCATGTAATGTCTTCATTGGCATATCGCTTGACGCTGATGCCGTTCAGCGTACCGCCAAGATTTTCTCCAAAACTTGCCCCTCTTGCCCCATCGTTCATCACCACTTCCGAAAGGTAATAAAACCGGTCTGTGGGCTGTCCTATCTGGTCATTGCCCACCAGTCCGTAGGAATAGCGCAGTTTCAGGTTGGATACGACCGGTTTGAGCGGTTCCCAGAAACTTTCGTTAGAGATATTCCATGCACCGCCGAAGGAGGGAAAAAAGCCATACCGCTTGCTGATATGGAAACGTTCCGATCCATTGTATCCGAAATTAAACTCAGCAAAATAGCGTTTGTCATACCCATAAGTGAGCCGTCCGGAAAGCCCCAGGTTACGCGACGGCAGGGACAACTGGAGCGAACCGGTATTGGCGTTCAGCGAGTTTCGCACAATATACACCAATACGCCGCTGACACTGTGTTTTTCGGCAAAATCGCGTGCATAATTTATCATTCCTTCAAAATAAAAAGTCGAATTGGTGATTTTGTCAGCGGCGTCTTCACTGTAATCCAAATACTCCGTACCTTCATTCAGCGAGGTCAACAAAAATTTTCCGGTCAGCTTGTCATACGAACTGATGGCGTAGTAATTCGGGTTATAGAAACGGTTAACGGAAAACTGTGCCAGTCGGGAAATGTTGATCATCCCTTTGAAGGAAAGCCCTTCCGTCAAAAAATTCAGGTCTTGTTTCGCTTCCAACTGCGCCAGCATCTGTGACCTTGATTTATCCTTATATCCCTTAACCATTTCCGCGTAGGGGTTGATATAGTCGTAACTTCTGCCATAGTTTCCAAACATGATGTGTTTGACGTGCTGCGTTTCCTCGGTAACCGGATAATACGCGGGGAACAGTACCGGATTGGAGTGCATGATCAGGTTGTACATATCCGCACCTCCGGTGAGCGGACCGCTGTAATCGTCGAAAACTCCGTTCAGGCGCACGGCTATTTCGGTGGTTTTGGTGATATCAATATTGACATTGGCGCGCAAGGTATAGGTCTTGTTATCAATATTGTTATTGAAGTTTTGCCGTTTGTCCACTTTCAGGATACCGTTGTCCTTGCTAAAAGACGCTGCCACATAATACCTTGCCACTCCTCCGCCGCCACTGACGCTCAGGTTGGCTCGCTGGTTCATGGCGTAGTTCTTCAGCAGCATGTCCATCCAGTCGTTGGCCGGATAATACACAGGGTCCGATCCGTCGGCGGTACCGGCAATTTTGTTTTCGGAATAAGGAAGCACGCCCAGCGGGTTGCGGGTCAGTACGGCTTCATTGGACAGTTTCATGAATGTGATGGGATCGGCTATGTCCACATTTCGCGTGGACGAGGATATGGAATTTTCGATACGCACGGATATCTTTGCCGGTCCGTCGGCGCCCTGTTTGGTGGTTACCAATATCACGCCGTTGGCTCCCCTTGCGCCGTACAACGCCGTCGCCGTCGCGTCTTTCATAATGGAAAAACTGGCGATGTCGTCCGGTTGCAGACGCGCCAGATCGGTAGAGGTCAGTTCGATGCCGTCAATGAGGATCAACGGATAGATGTTGCTGCCGAAAGTAGTGATGCCGCGCACGAAGAAGTCGGCATTATCCTGCCCGGGTTCTCCGCTGCGCTGGTAAGCGATGATTCCCGCCATGTTGCCGGCCAGCGCGGTAGTGAGGTTGCTGGAAGGCACTTTTAATTCGGCAGGGTTGATGGTGGTAATCGACGCCACCACGCTTTCCTTCTTCTGTTTGCCGAAAGCCACGATGGTCACTTCTTCCAGTTCGGCAGCGGCTTCCTGCATGGACACCGGAAGGATGAGGCGGTTGCCCACCACTATTTCCTGCGGGCGGTAACCGACAAAACTGAATAGCAGCACGGAGGTATCTGCGGGCGCCTGAATCAAAAATTCGCCGTTGATGTTGGTGGTGGTTCCTGTCATCGACCCCCTCACAGTGACGTTCACTCCCGGCATGGGGTCGCCGTTTTCGTCGGTAACGGCGCCGGTGATGGCGCGCTGCTGCGCCGACAACGAAAAGATACAGGCACACATGCACAGGGACAACCACAGTCTTTTTCTTCGGGTCATTTGTTTATTCATATCTGCTATTATTGGTAATAAAATTGGTTATAAAAAAAGATGATATAAAAACGGTTTTAAACGCTAAGCTGGAGGGAATGTAAAAAAACCGCATAATATCAAAAATGATACTGCGGCGATATATAAATTCCGAAAAAAATTTTTTACTTTTCGCGCGTGCGCGATTATTTCTATCTGTTGTAAGTCTCTCTCTCTCTCTCTCTCTCTCTCTCTCTCTCTCTCTCTACAATAATCGCACCAAGCCATATATCCCCTGCATTACAGGTCAATTTTTCCTGTTGGAAAAATCGCGTGTTTTCGGAGGTTTTTTGGCTAAAAAGACAACTACTGGACATGATAAAAGTTTACATAAAATTTGATGGTGCAAAGATACAACATAAAAAAGTATTTTGCAAATATTTTTTAATAAAAAGCAAAAAAAGTCAAAAAAAATAGGACTGTTCATACGAGCTTGCGCGAAACCGAACGCTGACAAGCAATATCCGGAGCGCTCAACATCCGCGACCGGCCAACGCATGGTATGCGGATTCGGAACATGACATACGGGGACGGCAGGAATTTTTAAACGGTTAATAAAGTATCGTCCCTGCGGGACTTTGCGCTGATGTGATGGCTCGTCCGTAAGCTAAAGCATACGGTTAATAATGTGTTGTCCCTGCGGGACTTAGTTGACGATGTGATTGATTATCCGTAAGCTAAAGCATACGGTTAATAAAGTGCTGTCCCTGCGGGACTTTTCGTGATAGACAGTGCCCGTGATGGCGCGTCCGTAAGCTAAAGCATACGGTTAATAAAGTGTTGTCCCTGCGGGACTTTGCGCTGATAGACAGTGCCCGTGATGGCGCGTCCGTAAGCTGAAGCATACGGTTAATAAAGTGTTGTCCCTGCGGGACTTTGCGTGATAGACAGTGCCCGTGATTGCGCGTCCGGAAGCTAAAGCATACGGTTAATAAAGTGTTGTCCCTGCGGGACTTTGCGTGATAGACAGTGCCCGTGATGGCGCGTCCGTAAGCTGAAGCATACGGT
>JAISWE010000160.1 GCA_031271175.1 Bacteroidales bacterium
GCTGCGAAAGCCGGCAGGGAATGTTCGGATCAACGGTCAGCGGCGAAAACACCGCCTGCGGCAGCGTCTGAAGGCTGAAACCCTGCCCCTTGACGGTGAGCCGCAGCCGCACCTGCAAATCGGGACGGTTCATGTCGCGGTTCACCAGCGTCACCGACACATGCTCCCGCGCACCCGAAGCATAGTCGCTCAAATACAAACTGTACGGCGGTATCAGGTTCGCCGACACCTGAACGGGATACACCGCCGGCTGGGAATGAAGAAGGAAAAAGGGAAAATGAAGCAAGATACCCACCAAAAGAAAATGGAAAAAAAAGAAAGGAGAAGAGAAAAATTTTTTACGCCATTCCCCTCTGATCTGAAACAAAAATTTCATCGCATCATTTGTCATTTTGTTTAATTTTAATTTTTAATTTTAATTTTCCATTTTCATCTATAAAATCGGGTTGTGATAATCAAAAGTGGTGTGTGTGCCGTTGACTTCTCCCGGCATCACGTATTGCAATTTTATCCGGTAATCTCCGGAAGGGATGAACGGAAAAGTTTGTTGCACCAAAGGAAGCAACTTTGGAGACGGCACATTCACATAACGGTTGACGGCCTGTTTTTCCAAATCGATGAAATCGCCTTTGTAGGCTTGGGGCAGATTGTAGATATACGGGAAATACCGGCTTGCGGTTTGGCTGAAGTTGCCCTGTTCTACTTCCGTAAGGTAGCTGTTGCCTGCATAAATGGCTTTAGCCGGAGGGATACCCCATTCCGACGGTTCGCGATGGGAGATGGCGATGTTCGGCGCTTGTGGGTAATCGGCATACAGTAGCGGGTTGATTTGTTGCGTAAAATAGAGGTCGGTTAAAACGGCTTCCACCGAGACTAAGGGCATGTACGCCGTATATTCCGATCCCGTCAGTTCCGTCAGGTCAAACGGCTCTCCGCCGGAAATGTCGTATTGCAGGGTGATAACGTCGGAAGAAACTTTCCCCCACAAAGCGTTGTTCTTTCCTATGCCGTTTACCTTGTCGGCAAAAGTCCGGTACCGGCTTACGCCAAAGCGGTATGCCAGCAGAACTTTGCCTGCGTCGGAACGTATTTCCGACCCTGCTTGAGCGCTGCGTACCGTCACCTCATCGCCGCCGTCGGCAGTAATTACAGCAGTGCGGCGTTCGGTATCCCCTGCCGTATTGCCGGAATTGGCCGAAAAACTAACGATTTCCGCGAGATAAGAACTGCTTACGTCAAGGGAAGGCAGGGTATATTCAATCCGTTTGTTTGTCTCACCATAAGTGAAAACAACGGATTGCGGCGCATGGCCCTCTTTTGTCATGCGGATACGGTGCGTCATACCGCCGGCAAACAGATAACTTTGCCCGCGCTTGAGCTGGATGTAGCCCCTGTCGCTCTCGCCCGGATAGAAATAGCGCTGGTCAAGCACCGGGTAGGCATATTCGATGTTTTGCGGAGGAATCACATCCGGCGCATCTCCTGTGGTAAAGGACACGTCTCTGCGTTCTTCCGCTTTTTTCCCCGCCGTGTAAACCATCACCCAGTTTCCGCCCTTAAATTCTTCAAAACTCACTTTTGCAGCTATTTGCAGGGATGCATGAGGAGGAAGTATTTCATGGGAATAAAATGATGCGATGTCTTTGTTGCTGTTCCACGTGATTTTTCCTTCAAGCGTTTTGCCGTCCTGAGATACGGAAAATTCTTCCAGTTTCAGGCGATATTTTTTGATGCCTTCGTCGTCTTCCACTTCAAATGCGTGGCCGATTTTCATGTTGAACGCTACCTGCGGCGCGGCAAATACGTCAATATCTCCGGCGCCGTTGCGGGGCGTCATGTCTGCAATCACTTCCACATCCAGCGGACTTGAACCGGGAACAACAAGGACACATTCCTCGCCCAGTTCGATTTTCATACGCATTTTGCCTTTGACCAGTCCGCCCAACAGGTCAAACTCGGCGCCCAGATATCCTGCAAACCATGCCGGATTGGGCAGTTTCGCCTGCATCAGTGCGGCGGCTCCTCCTTTGAGAATGGGTATTTTTTTCTTAACAAACAACAGATTAACGTTTACCCCCATTTCTCCCTGAAAGTACGCATAAGCCTGTCCGTTGGCATACCATCCGTCTATGCCGATAACGCCGCTTCGTCCCTTGCACTGCGTTTCGCCGTAATCTTTGAGCATGATGTCAAACCCCAGCCCTGCTTTGAAGTTGGCATACAAGATCAGGAAGGTGAGGTCTCCGGTTTCAATTGTGATGTTGCTGCCGAAAGCAAAACCGCGTCCATCGCCCAGTGAGTTCAAGTCGCGCATGTAATTCAGTTTTTCGGCATCCACGCCCAAAAGGTTGGCCACTTCCGGCGGCGGCGGCGGCGATGCCGGAATCCGCTGTCCTACCATAAAATAGGAGCCGGTTTGTATCCTGACCAATCCTGCCAGATCGAATATGATGCCCAGTTGATCGGTGGGCGTTCCCATGTGCATGTACCATTCGTCAGGGTCAATGTGCATCACCGCCCATCCTGCACGGTTGCCCGATGCGGCGCCCCGCAACATGCCGCCTGCCGCATTGATGTAGAGGTCAAAGTTGGCATGAAGCGAGTTTTGCCGGAAATCATATTTGATTCCGATAGAGGCAGTAAATCCGACTTCTCCCAACTTTTCGGAAGCTTCATATACCTTGGAAGCCGCTTTGTCCGGTTCATACAGTTTCATCTTTTCCAACTGCTCAGCCATCTTGGCATTACCTCCGGTAAATTTATTTTCCATATCCTGCAATTTTTGAAATTTTTCTCCGACAAACTTTCCGGCGTCTTTTACACCCGGTATTTCCGCCAGTACTTTTGCCTGTCCGAAAAGCCCTATGAAATTCAGTCCGCCATGCCGGTTAAAGGAAATTTCAAACGATGCTTCTCCGTTAACGGCCTTGTCGGAGCCAATGCAGAACAGGATAGCCGCTTTCAGCCCAAGTGAAGTTTCCTCGTCGGGTACGTAGTTGCAGCCGGTGGGCATATTGCTCGTTCCTTCGCCCGGTTTCATCCTGTAATATACTCCCCCTCCAAAACCGGTCAGTTTGAGCGCAGGAGGATAGACCAGTATGCCGTTGGAGAATGATACCCTTCCATCCACTAACCAATAGCGAAAATCCTTATAGCCGAACATAGCGCTGGCGCTCACCTCTAATTGCATCCCTTTCTGGATATTCACGGTCAGGTTGCCGGCAAAGCCGTCTCCGTACACGGGATCGTCGTTCATAATTACCACGCTTCCCTTGATGGTGAATACTTCGGCAACGGACACGTCTATGTTGATGGCCGACAGGTTGCATTCCTTGTATCGCCAGTGGTGACGCCCTTCTTCCTGTGTCATTTCGGACACCAGCATCAAACGGGTGCCGGCTTCTAAGGAAAAAGGATCCTTGCCCAGCGCAAAAGCTACGGTAAATGCCAGCGACGCTTCCTGTTCTCCGGCAGAAAATTGAATGTCGCCGATGGAGAGCGGAAAACCTTTTATTTTTGCTTCCCCCGAATATCCAAATTGCTCAACGGTGAAATACGGTGCAACGGTTTGAAGGTGCATAGACCTGAAAGTGACACTGTCCAGGTCGGCTATAGACTTGGAAGCGTCTCCCTGTTTGATCGTCAAGCTAACAGAGCCATGCAACATGGCTTCGGGATGAAATTTACCGTCTTTCACCGCCAGGTTTACATACGAGTTGGGATGTAACTTGGCGTGAGCTTTCCACAGGTCGAACTGCAAATCATTCATTGGGTTGACTTTGAGGAAATATTCGTTATCCGGAGAGATGAAAGCATCGTATCCCATATCGGTTTTGGCTATCGGTAGTCCGATGGTTCCTCCGAATCCGGCGCCGGTAAGCTGGTTGGCTTCCAGAGAAAGTGAAAACCGATCTACGGAGAATCTCCATCCGCCTGCATCGCCCATATCGGCAGATAATACATCGAGGGCTGAAAAGAGACCGCTGATGCCGTTATTATCCAGGATCATGTTTTGTGTTTCAAACCCTGCCCTTTTCGAATCTTTTGAATTAAACTGTTCCGGCAAATCAATACGTAACCGGCTAATGTAAATTCCGCGCCACAACTGCTCAAACCCGGGAACCAGATACCTTTCCCTGTATCCGGCAGGGTAAACAGTGCCGTCGTCGTTGCGGGTATCGCTGAAATCAAATACCGCATTGTGGGCGCGGATGGTGAACCCGTCCAGTCCGGAAATTTCAAAAGCGGGCAAATCTATCCCGATAATCAAATCATTCCAGTCGGATACAATGGTACGGAAACCGGTGGTAACCCGTCCGGGCAGAACCTTTCCCTGTTCGTTCACCGGTTTGATAAACGTCTCCGGAAATTCCACCACCGCTTCCACAGAGAGAGACTTAAATCCTTGACAATCCATTTGCAAAACAGTTTGAGGCTCTCCCCGTCCCACGTTCGGATCGTAGTTGCCTTTCAAAGTCAGCATTGCCGAACCGCCGTTGATAGGGATGCTTACATCTCCCAAAAGCGATAAAACCGCTTCTCCTACAATATTCCCGTCGTATGACATCCGGATGTCCTGCGCTCCGAAAAAGAGCATCCTGTCCCCTCCGTCCGATTCTTTTTGAGGAATTTTCACACGACCGAAAACGGTAAGTTTAACATGGTCGGACATGGTCACAATGCTGGATATGGCAACAGCATAATCGACATTGTTCAACGTACGCGACATTCCCATCGGCAGTACATTCAAGTCCGCTATGGATAACTCCTGAGTATAGTTACCGGATTGATCTACCTGGGAAAAAACTTGGGCTGCCGTTATGCGTTGATCCTGTTGGGCTTCAACGTTGGCAAACGATACAATGATAATAAACAGTATTACAGAAAAGCTTCGCATATTATTACATTATTAGAATTGATTATTTTTATTTTTTTCAAAATTGATATCCATAGGTACAAGTGCTTGTAAAATCTTTCGTCGTATCCCGATTTTTGATTTCTCTTTGTTGGTGAACCAGTATCAAACTCAGGCTATTGCGTTTCCGGAAAGAATATGTTACATTCCATCTGATATTCAGAATATTACCGGTCGAATTGCCGTTGCCGGTGCTAATATTGTATGCAACAGCGGCGCCTGTGGTCAACTTCTTATCCAACAGTGATGTGTTGATGCCCACTGTAGGGCCGTAAGTAAGCGACTTGTCGAAGCCTGTTGTGTTGTATGTTGCATTGGCAGATGCTGTCAGTTGTATGTTTTTCGGGACAAAAAACAGTCCGTAGGTAAGGGCAAAATTATAGAAACGGGAGATGTCTCCGGTACGGATGATATCGTTTTTTTTATTGGCGGCTTCCTGAAAACTCATATTTACGCCCATTGTGTGCTTCCGGTTTTCATTTTTGCCGAATCCGTAATTGAGGGAGGCATTGGCGTTTTGTGATAACTGCGTAAAATCAAGCGTATCCAGATTATCATATTGCGCCATCTCATTAATGTAGTCAAACTGCGATTTGATATTGGTATAGGTTTGAAATCCGGAATAGGAAGCGGCGATATTCAAATTTTCATTGGGAGCGGCATTGACGCTCAAAGCGCCCACAAAACGTTTGGTGTCGGACTCCTTGGATTGGTTCAGGTCGTCGCGTTGCAGACCGGCGTTGGCGGTTAGTGTTATCTTGTCGTTCAGCAAAGGACGGGCGTAATTGATACTCATGTTTTCCACATCATTCGTAAAATAGTAGGCGCCTAATGTTTGGTAATCGGGCGATACACGTTCATAAGCAAGCCCAATCACGTTTTTGAAAAAACGATAAGTCAGGTTGATGTTGAAAGCATGATATACGGAAGTAGATTCATTGTTACGAAACATCCGCTCGAACATCGACTCTTGCGTATCGGGCATTCGTATGTCCCGCGTAAGAATGCTGATTCCGTATTCGCCGCTTAGTGTCAGGTTTTCAACAAGCTTTAACATGCCGTTCCAGCTAAACGCATGATTGCTTTGCGGAAAAACAGACAGACTGTCGGGTTTCCATGCCAGAGAGTTAGGATGGTCTTTGGCGCTGAACCACGTCATGCCGGCAGCATAACTGTTGCTTTCATATTTCAGTTGCGCCCCGTATCCCATGCGTTTATAGGAAGTGCCGGCAGAAGGCTTTTCGCTGTCAAACGGTACGGCTTTCAACATGCGTCCGAACATGGCGGAAAATTTCAACGGAATTTTCACAGGAGCAAGCTCCACACCTCCTCCTGTAAACTGATGTCCTCCAAGCGTATATGGAGAGAAACTCATGGAAACATCTCCGATATGCCCGGTAACCCATTTATAGGTAGGATGAAGGCTCAGGCGGTTAGGCATAGTGGGATAGCTGTATTGGGCGCCCAGATTGTTGAAGTTGAAACTAAACGGCAGGTTGATCTGGTTAAAAAAACTGAAATTGATATTCCCCGATAATATCCAGTTGAAAGGGTCTCGGCTTGGGCTATTTCCGTTGTAATAAACGGCATTGGCAGATACGCCGCCGTTCATACGGAAAATTTTGTCTTTGGAAAACTGTTCTTTCAGATTGTCTAAACGCACCTGTTGTGCATTGGAAATCAAAGCAATCTGAAGTAATGCGCCAACAATAATATGAACGCGGAAGTTTTTCACTGTTTCTGCATTTTAATATCCGCCAGTATGTAGGAATTGTTCCCTTCAGCGATGAAGCCCTTTATTTTAATCGCGCCTTTGCGTCCGGCATCCGTTTCAAATAGCACGACGTATGGCGTTTGGGCTGCAAACGATTCATCTCCGGTATCCATACTGCGAATGTCTATTCCCAGCAAAGGATCATCGGTAGTCATGGCATCAAATTCACCGGCAGTGAGTACGGTTTGTTTATTGACTACAAATGTTTTACCGGCTCCGACTATTTCGTCAAAAACGATTATTTCCGGTTCATCCGCATCCGGAGACACAAAACGGCAATACGGGAACAATGGCCCTATACCGAAAAAAACCAAATCCACAGAGGGAGATGCATCCATATCTCTTTGCGTAAGCGTTTTACGCAAAGAACAGGAATAAAAACAGCCTATGGAAGCGTGTGCGGTTGTACAGCCCAACCTTACATTGGTTTCGGTAAAAAGATGGCTGTCGGGCAGGATCGTTACCGTTCGTTCGGAGGTTTGTGTTTCCTTGCCGTTATCTGCTTCCAGTGTTATGGTGTAGGTACCGGGCGTATCAATGCTCCATTGCGTATTTTCCGCTTGTGGTTCGGCAAGTGCGCCGCTTGTTGCCGCCCACGAGTATGTAAGCCCGGACACCGTTCCGTTACGCAATGTCCCTGTCCACGGGGCTTCCATATCAAGATCATCGAATGAAGGTTCCACACTAAAGCCGATGCTCATAGGAGGCAGTACCTGAATGGTTTTTTCCGTCGTGGCATGTTCACGCCCGTTGGATACATGGAGGCGTATGGTATGGTCGCCCGGCTGCGTGAAAACGACAGGCGGAGGAGCATACGATTCCGATACCGCCGGTTCTCCGCCGTCAAATGTCCACAAGCAGGAAACCGCCCCCCGAGTAGCGTTGGTAATGAATGCCCGTACCGGAGAAATGGCATTAACGGCTATTTCAGCATCAAATCCTATGGAAATGGCGGAATCCAGCGACATACTGAAGTCTTTTACTTTGCGTTCATCGTCGTTCCATGCTTCCAGCCTGATGACATAAGTCCCGGCCCTGTGATAAGTCACTGTTGCCGGTTGGAAATTGTCGGATGCCGCCGGTTCTCCGCCATCGAATGTCCAATGACAACGGTCGGCGCCTGTGCTGAAGTTTTTTAAGGAAATACGCACCGGAACGGAATAGTCGTTGTCGTCCACCGTAACGGAAAAATCAACTGTTACCGGAACGGCTTGTTCTCTAAAACAGGCAGATAAAAATATGACAACCGGCACAACAATTCCTATTGATTTCCGCACGGCGCTGTTTCCGAATTTTGACATCTGTCGATGATGATGCTCTTTCATAAGTTATGGTATTTTTTAATTTTCAATCACTACATGTATTGCTGCCACTGCTTTTGAGGAAACGAGTTGCAGGATATAGGCGCCCGCTTGCCGGTGGGTAAAGACTTCTTCGTAGCGGTCGTTGCCGGAAAGCAGTCTTGTCTCCACTACGGCGCCGGAGACGCCCACTAACCGCAGTTGTATCTCCGCCGCCTCGCTCAGCTCTACCGACACGGTAAACTGTCCGGCCGCAGGGTTGGGATACAGTTTGAACTGCTTCAAAAATGCCTCCTGCTGCGGCTCGTATTCCGTCAAATCGTATTTGTTCACCACCGTGACGGTCTTATAGACCGCCTGCCGGCACGCCCCCACCGTTGACAGCAAACCTACGGTGTATGTCCCTTCCCTTCCGAAAACCACTTCCAGTTCTTCCGGCGTCTCTCTGGTCACCAGCACGGAAGGATCGTCCGGCAACAGCCATTCCACGCTCTCCGGCGCAGGCCGGCTGATATTGACAAAGCAGGAGGGAACGGTAGCCGCCGCCTTGGCTGCCGCCACAAAATCGGCGGATATCTCCCGGTCGCTTTCGCTTACCGTTATGGTATCCGCGCCGCTGCAACCGTTTCCGTCCGTCACCACCACGCGGTAGGCGTCACTGCCGGAAACCTCCGTTTCCGCTTCTTCGGAAAACAGCCCGTAACGGTTGTACCACCTGTACGAGGCATGAGGATCGGCAACAGCGGCGGACAAAACCGCCGACTGCCCCCTGCACAGCACCATGTCCTCGCCCAAACGGACGGACAGCGGCTCAGGGTTCGGCAAATCAAACTGCCGGTCTATGAAACAGCCGTTCGCGTCGGTTACCCGAACGGAATAGCTGCCTGCCGGAATGTCCGTCAGTCCGGACGTTACGGCGGAGGTGTTCCATACATAGGAATAGGGCGCTACGCCGCCTTTCATGTTCAGCGCGATGCTACCTCCGGCAACATCGCGGCACAGCGGGGGAATCACCACCGCGCTGTCTTCCATGCCTCCCGGAACAAGGATACGGCCTGTAGCTATCGCTTCGCATTGGCGCCTGTCTCTGACAAAAAGGGCGTAGGCTCCTCCGGTAAGCCCATCTATCCGGATGGCCGTGGAAGCCTGCTCTGTCCCGATGCCCGTCCATGCATACCGGTAGGGAGTGGTGCCTCCGTCCACCCGCGCCTCTATCCAGCCGTCGGCGTCACCGTCGCAGGCAAGGGTGTCGCTGAGGATGGCGGCAGTCAGCAGGTCGGGCTGGGGAAAATACAACTCCGCCTTTGCGGTGATCCCGTTGGTGTCCCTTACGGTGACACGGTACGTGGCAGCCGGCAGGCCGCGGAAAATGGAATCGACAACAAAGCCGGTCAGGGATACGGGCGTTCCTTCCGTCCTGTCCCACTTATACTGGTAGGTTCCAGGGCCTCCCACGCCTCCCCTTGCGTGGGCGACCAATGCGCCGTCATTGCGCCCGAAGCAGGATATGGAATCGTATATGGCCGGCTCCACCACTAACGGCGGCGGCTGTACCAGCACGGTATCCAGTTCCGCAACACAGCCCGCCCAGTCGTGAGCGTCCGCGCCCGGAAGTTCACGACCGGTTTGGTAACGGCTGTCCGTCATCCAAAGGTAGTAATGCCCGTCGCCGAGGTTTTGGACGGTATTGGTCATGCTTTCACCCTCTTTAACGGAGGGATGTTCGGTAATGCCGGCGTCGTTCCCGTCCTTCCACGTAAAAGTATAGGGCATGGTTCCGCCCTGCGCCCTTACCTTGATCCATCCGTCGGTCAAACCCCAGCCGCGGGGCTGGAATATGCGCTCGACCGCCACCGTGAGAGGAT